>DAONEL010000083.1:7511-11653 GCA_035403045.1 Bacteroidales bacterium | reverse complement strand
TCTGACTGGGCAAAGGCAGAATGGACTGATTATTTCGTGGATATCGAAGGCTCTATGAAACCATCACCCAGACTTAAAACACGGGCCAAGATGTTGTGGGATGACAATTATCTCTTTATAGGAGCCTTCCTGGAGGAACCTCACGTGTGGGGTACACTCACCGAAAGGGAATCGGTGATCTTCTATGACCCTGATTTTGAAATATTTATTGATCCTGACGGCGATACTCACAATTACCTGGAGTATGAAATGAATGCGCTCAATACACAGTGGGATTTGCTGTTGACTAAACCTTACCGTGACGACCTTGTGCGTAATGTCGCCCTGGATAATTGGAGCTATAATGGCATAAAATCAGGGGTTTATATTGATGGTACTATCAATAATCCCTGCGATACCGACAGCGGATGGTATGTGGAGGTTGCATTACCACTCGATGCGATTGCTGAAGTAAATGCCGGAGGAAAAAGTCCCGGTACCGGTGATCAGATAAGGATAGATTTTTCGCGCGTTGAATGGACCGTTGATATTGTTAATGGCAGATATGTGAAACGAACACACCTGGTTAACGGGAAAGAGAAACCTCTGCCTGAGGATAACTGGGTATGGTCGCCGCAGGGTGTGATCGCTATGCATCAGCCTGAAACCTGGGGATTTCTCCAGTTCTCAGGGAAAATAGTCGGCAGCGGTATCGATGACTTCATCGAAGACCCTGATTATTCTGTGATGCAGGCTTTACGGAAATTGTATTTCAGGCAAAATAGCTTTTTTGAGAAAACAGGAACATACTCAAACAGTCCTAAAGAATTGGGGATAAATGAAATACCAGAGCTAAACAAGCCTGAGAAACTCGTTTTACGCCTGACGAGTTCTACCTATGAGGCTACTCTGCCTGGTACAACTCCCGGCACGTTGTGGCATATCACTCAGGATGGGAGAGTCTGGAAGACAAAACAATAAAATACCCGAATCAATTTCTGCCGGTTTTCTCCCTGAGTATGGTGTTCCTATTGTTAAGCCATTGATTGGTACCCAACCCATATTCCAGCCCGATACTTACCGCATTTCCTTTCAGGTCAGTGCCGCCTTTATTGCGGAAATTGAGCCTGTGGTACCTGCCGCTGAAGGCCAGGTAGTGGTCGTTTTTTAAATAAATCCTATAACTGCCGCCCAAATTAAGGTTAAACGAATTCAAATGTTTCTTAACATCATCACTTTCATCATCGGGATTATTAGTTTCGTAATAGGCGGTGATGCCATCATAACCTATTCCTCCCGTAAAATATAGCTCAGTTCCTCTTAATTCAAGCACCTCGTATCCGAAATCCAGACGGAAGCTTATACCAAAAAACTGTTCAGTATCGGTTGGGTTCCCATCAATCATTACCTGGTATTTATTTGGTGATGCGCCCATACGCAAGTCTAAAGCAAGATCCGCAAGGTATTTGCCGTTTCTCAGTCCTAGCTGGCCGCCCAGGTATGGATGCATGCCCAGAGTAGCCAGGTGTTGGTTTGGCATCCACATTCCGGTTCCAAGTGCGTAATGAGCTTGCGTTATAGCTAGTTCTCCATATTTTGGTGATGTTACAATGCTTTTGAGTGTGGTATTATTAAATGGCTTGCTGCGAATCATTTCATAGCTGCTGTCGGCAGGATGCAGGTAATAATTCACAAAAAAATACTCTTCAGGTGAAAGATCAGGGTAATTGCTGCAGCGCTCAGCAATGCTGTCGGTAAAGGTTTTGTACCACTTTAGCAACGGGAACTCTTCAACATAATAATAAGGATATTTAAGCAGGCTTATACCGGCAGTGTCCTCGCTGAGTTCCTTGTAAACATCAAGATAGTAAGTGAAATCAGTGTTTTTAAACAGGCTGTCGCTGAACGTGCCTGCATCAATGGCAAACAGAATCCTGCTGCGGAAGATTGTTTCGTCGAGCTGGCAGTTGGCGGCCCAATAGTTGAGAATGGCATTGGCCGTATCAAAATCACGGTTGGTATAAAAGAGCGGTATCAACTGCATGCTCTGGTACTGCAACTCGCGGCAATCCGTCACCGAATCGGGGAAGATTTTGTAGGCGATGGCATTCTGGCTTTTCCCTGGTAATGAGAAGAATATCAGGAGTATAGCGATGCTGATCCGCTTGATGGTTGACATGCTTACAGGCGTTTGGGTCAGGTGTAATTCTTGATCGAAATTACGGATATTTCGATAGTACAGCAATTATCCGGTAAAAATGTTACACGCCTTATGCAGATAGGATCATGCTCCTTCGTGTTCGGTCCGCCTGATAATCTCGTTCTGCAGGTCTTCACCCAGATCGTTGAAGTAATCGCTGTAACCGGCTACCCTGACAATGAGGTCACGGTATTTTTCAGGATGTTTCTGGGCATCTTTCAGGGTGGCAGCCGAAACCACATTGAACTGGATGTGGTGGCCGTCCATGCGGAAGTATGTCCTGATGAGGTTACCCAGTTTTACAATGCTGTCTTCACCGCTGAAGAAGGAAGGAGTAAATTTCTGATTCAGCAAAGTGCCTCCGGTTCTGATGTGGTCGATCTTGGCAGCAGATTTGAGTACGGCGGTCGGCCCGAATTTGTCAGCGCCCTGTACCGGTGAAATACCTTCCGACAGAGGTTCTCCGGCCAGCCGTCCTTCGGGAAGCGCGTTTATCTTACTGCCGAAATATACATGGCAGGTAGTCGGCAGCATGTTAATACGATAAGCCGCTCCGCGTGGTGAAGGCCGTCCGTTTACCGATTCATAAAACATCTCAAAAATCATGCGTGCATTATCGTCGGCATAATCATCATCATTTCCCCACTTCGGTGTATTATAGATGAGCTCGTAGCGAAGCTTTTCATAACCCGCAAAATTGGCTGCCAAAGCTTTCGTCAAATCATTCATTGACAAAGTCTTATGCTCAAAAACATGATATTTGAGCGCTGTGAAACTATCGGTCAGGCTGCCAAGCCCCACTCCCTGGATATAAGTTGTATTGTAACGGGCGCCGCCTGCATTGTAATCGCGGCCATTACTGATGCAGTCATCGATAAGCAGACTGAGGAAAGGCACTGGGAGATATCGTGCATACAACTGTTCGATGATGTTTTCACCCTTGATTTTTATGTCGATGAAGTATTGAAGTTGTTTCCGGTAGGCTTCCATCAGTTCGCCGAAGGTTGAAAAGGAAGCCGCTTCGCCGGTCTGAAGTCCTATGAGTTCGCCGGTTTGCGCATCTGTCCCATTGTTGAGTGTTACTTCAAGCACTTTCGTGAGGTTAAAGTAGCCTGCCAGAATGTAAGCTTCAGTCCCGAAAGCACCGCTTTCAACGCAGCCGCTGGCACCGCCGTTTCGGGCATCCTCAACACTTTTTCCCTGCCGCATAAGTTGCTGTACAATGGCATCGGTGTTGAAGAATGAGGGCTGCCCGAAACCGGTTTTTGTAATTCGTAACGCCCTGTGAACGAAGTTGTCAGGATTCTTTTTGCTTACCTGTACCATCGAACTTGGCTGTAGCAAACGCATCTCCTCTATCACGTCTAATATCAGGAATGTCAGCTCATTTACTGCATCCGACCCGTCGCTTTTCACGCCTCCCAGGTTGATGAGGGCAAAATCGGTGTAGGTATTGCTTTCGAGTGCTGTAACTCCAACTTTGGGTGGTGCCGGGTGATTGTTGAACTTGATCCAGAAGGACTGCAGGAGTTCTTCAGCTTTTTCACGGGTAAGGGTACCGGCTTCGGCTTCACGTTTGTAAAATGGATAAAGGTGCTGATCGAGTCGGCCGGGATTAAAGGAGTCCCAGGGATTCAGCTCAGTGATAACTCCCAGATGCACAAACCAGTAGTATTGCAGGGCTTCGTGGAAAGTGCGCGGAGCATTGGCCGGAACATGCCTGCAAATGGCAGCCATTTCAGCAAGTTCCTGCTTACGGGATTCATTCTTCTCATTTTCGGCAAGCGATTCAAGTGTTGAAGCATGGCGTTCGGCAAACATAATCAGCGACTCAGCCGCGATTTTCATTGCCCTGAGTTCTTCCGATTTTGCCAGAATTTCACGGTCGTTCTCAATGTCGGGGGCATCAATTGCAGCATCAATTTCGCGGATAATATCCAGCATACCCATGTGATAAATTTTG
>DAONEL010000083.1:0-7411 GCA_035403045.1 Bacteroidales bacterium | reverse complement strand
TCGGTCACCAGCAGGGCGCGCTCGGGCGAAAGGCGGTTCACTGCATCAAGGCTTTGGTTGCGAAGTTTTTGTATTCTTTCGGTTAACATGGTTGTGCGGAATTGAGAAGTTGGTGTGTTATAAATATTTTACATTCAACTGTTTGAAATTGATTATCCCCCGGTTTTAACGGTGTAGCCTATCGACTCCAGCCCTGCTTTCATCAGTTTCAGCGATTCAGGGGCAACAGCCTGAAGGTTATTCAGTTTGTAGTTGAGCCCCATCCTTTCATACTTGCTTTTCTGAATGTTGTGGTAAGGCAGCAGGTGTATTTCCCGGTGATTGGTCTTAAGATTGATGAGGAAATGCATGAGGTCGAGCAGGCTGTTTTCGCTGTCGTTCATACCGGGGATCACAGGATACCTGAAAATTACTTTTCGTTCCTGCTGTATAAGGTAGAGAAGATTGTCGAGGATGAGACTGTTGTCGACACCGGTATGCATCATGTGGTCGGTGTTGTTCATGCCTTTTAAATCGTAGAGATACAAGTCAATATAGGGCTCAGCCATTTGCAACGATTTGCGGTTAGCGTAACCGCAGGTGTCGAGGGCGGTATGCCAGCCGCGTTTTTGGCATTCAGCGGCAAGTGCAGCCACAAATCCCGCCTGAACCAGCGGCTCGCCTCCCGAGAAAGTGATGCCACCGCCTGATTCATCGTAAAAAAGGCTATCCTTTTCGAGCTCTTTGATTACTTCAGGAATGGTGTACCAGCAGCCTATTTCCTCTTCCACTTCAAAAGAATGGTCACCCAGGTTGCGGACATGCCTGATATGCTCGATTTCGTGTAGACGGCTTTCAGGATTATGGCACCACAGGCAGTTGAGCGGGCAGCCTTTAAAAAATACAGTGGTGCGGATGCCGGGCCCGTCGTTTATACTGTATCGTTTTATGTCGAAAATCAAACCCTTCATGGGCAGATAGCCGGTTACCGGCAATAATTGAATTGTTAAGGAATTGATTTTAATGGCCTGTAAATGAGTTAAATAGTGCAGCAGAGAAGATGGCTGCAGATCAGGCCTGATTCGAGCGATAGAAGTATCAGCACATCCAGCACTCATACAAGCCGCGGCCCGTATGGTGGTATAACGACAGGCAAACGTGGCCATGCTGAACGGATGTTGCTCTTTTCATGATGCAAATATAGTATGTTTTGAGTTTGAAGTTTGAAGTTTAATGTTTCAGGTTTGATAGCTATCGGGATTCAGATTTGACGCAAGGAATTAGCAATTGGCAAGTCTTTTATCCAATTGTACTTAGAAAATCACTTTATTATTCAGCGTTTTACATTCAGCGTTTTATATTTAGTGTTTTACATTTCACTCTTTCTTCTCTTGATTTCAGCCTTTATCAGCGAGAGTTCACGGCCTGTTTGCCCGGCAATGGAGGTATTTTCTTCAGCCCGGCGCATGAGGTATGGAAGTATGTTGCGAATCGGCCCGAATGGAACGTATTTTGCAACATTGTATCCTTCATTGGCCAGGTTAAAGCTGATGTGGTCGCTCATGCCGTAAAGCTGTGAAAACCATATTCTTAAATCGTTTTTTGCTATGCCATGCTGCTCCATTAAACGTGTGAGGTGCAGGTTGCTGTTTTCGTTGTGCGAACCACTAAAAATTGTGATACGGTCAATGTTTTCGACCGAAAAGGTAAGAGCGGCATCGTAAGCGGCATCAGTGGCAGGCTTGTCGGACTGGATAGGGGAGGGATATCCATTTTCTGCTGCACGTTTGCGTTCTTTTTCCATGTAGGCGCCCCTCACAAATTTTACCCCGAGGAAATAGTTACTGGCTTTTGCTTTCCGCAGTGATTCCTTCAGGAAATCAAGCCTGTCAGTCCGGTACATCTGCAAGGTGTTGAAAACTATGGCTTTCTGTTTGTTGTACTTCTCCATCATTTCGGTAACCACCTGGTCAACAATGGATTGATACCATGAATCTTCAGCATCGATCATGATGGGTACCTGTTTCTGATATGCTGTTTCGCAAAGTTTTCCGACATAATCCCTGAATTTGCCGATCCCATCCTGCGCTTGTGCATCTGGCGTTTCACTACTGCTCAACCGGGTAAGCACATCTGCCGTTGCAAATGCTGTGGGTTTGAACACGGCAAACGGTATATCAGGGTCATTCCCTGCGTTAATCACCGATTTCAGCGTTTCGTCAAACGTCCTCTGCATTGTAGCTGGGTCTTTGCCTCCTTCCACCGAGTAATCAAGGATTGATTTAACGCCATATCCTGCCATATGTCGCACGGCGGGGATACAATCCTGAATGGTCTCTCCGCCGACAAAATGCTTGTAAAGAGTTGGTTTTAAAGCCCAGCCAATCGGGATGTGCAAGGCAATGGCCAGATCTGACAGTTTTTTTCCAATTTTCACAAGGACGGGGTTGCTGATCAGTCTGAAGAGAAACAGTCCCCGCCTGAGGTCGGCACCGGTTTTATAACTAAAAGCAGTCTTTATATCAGTGAACGCAGGCATCATTTTTTCCAGATTTTAATGCAAAGATAGAAATTGGAGTATTAAAAATCATCAGAATAATAGCAGACATTGTAATATGCTCTTTCCGTTCATCGGTCGAATGATACCTTTCACAGGCTAGAGGCTACCGTTTGTTCAATGGACAGACTATTTGAATAATAATAACGTAGTTTTCTCGTCTGAATTAAGCAAATAGGTAGTCTTTTTGTACTTTTGAAAAAAATAAGCCTGATGCAGGAAATCAATTCTCCCTTTTTTGGACCCGATGCTTATTTGGCTATCGAAGAGGCCATTGGGGCGCATTCTGTTGCAGGAATATTTATTCTGGTTGATGAAAATACAAAGAAGTTCTGCTATCCGGCACTGGCAGGTAAGATTTCTGAACTCGGGAAAGCTAAGATTATTTTCATCCCGGAAGGGGAGAAAGCAAAGAATTTTCATACTGCAGTATCGGTGTGGGAGCAACTTTCTGAAAAAGGCGCTTTACGCGATTCATTGCTGATTTGCCTTGGCGGTGGCGTACTCTCTGATATTGGCGGATTTACTGCCTCATCATACCGTCGCGGGATGCCGTTTGTAATGGTACCCACAACACTTATGGCTATGGTTGATGCTGCAATAGGAGGCAAAAATGGCATCAACCTGGCAGGCCTCAAAAACCAGATCGGCAGCTTTAGTCAGCCTGAATCTATCTGTGTGATTTCCGAGTTTCTCGAAACTTTGCCTTCAAGACACATTCTTTCGGGTTTCGCCGAAATGATCAAACATTCACTCCTGGACGGCGAAAGTTACGAGACCATTAAGAAGACTTCTCCGGCTGAAATTGCCACTTCATTGTCGCTCATCAGGCAGTCGGCCATGATCAAACTCGATGTGGTTAAGCAGGACCCAACTGAAAAAGGATACCGTAAGGTTTTGAATTTCGGACATACGATTGGTCATGCCTTTGAGACCTGGTCAACACTGCATTCTGCCGACCCGATGCTGCATGGTGAGGCGGTTGCTGCTGGAATTATCTGTGAAGCTTTTATGTCAGTGAAGCATTGCGGGCTGCCCATTGCGGTGCTCTACGAGATTGTTGAGCTGATCATGAATCATTTTCACAAAACGACTTTCTACGCCCCGGCAGGCAATGAGTTTATAGAAATCATGCTCCACGATAAAAAAGTGAAGCAGGAAGGAAGGATCAATTTTACACTGCTGAGCAGTCCCGGGGCTCCGCTTACCGACCAGTATCCCGGCGAAGCGCTTATCCGCGAAAGCCTTCATTATTACGTCAATCTTTAGCCTCATTTGAATAACCGGTAAGCGGCTTATAGCCGGTTTCTTCATTGTGCACAGGGTACACCGAAAGTAGATTTATATCTATTTTTACGCACTTATCGCCATCTATGATCGTTTCAGCACCCACCAGCCTTTCCATCAGAACCGAAATCACGTTGCCGGCATCAAAAAGCATAAGCAACCGGCTGCTGATAATACGGCATTTGGCAGGTGAACCGGCAGAAATCGCTAATCTCTCAGAGGCCGACGATACCAGGCTGCTTCAATATCTTCTGGAAATTATTCATCGTAACAAAGGCAACAGCAGTCCCGTAACGATTGATTGCCGGAATGCCGGAACTGTCTGCAGGTTTTTAACGGCTTTGCTGGCCGTAACTCCCGGTAATTGGCTGATTACAGGCTCCGAAAGGATGCAGCAACGACCGTTAGGGGCATTGGTTGATGCCTTAAAACTGTGCGGTGCGGATATCAGCTATTTGAAAAAAAGTGAATATCCACCGCTCTCTGTCAGAAGTAAGAAGTTGCAGGGTGGTATCACACTGCAGGTGCCCGGAAATATAAGCAGCCAGTTCATTTCGGCACTCATGCTTATAGCGCCTGCACTTGAAGGAGGATTGAGAATAGAAATCACCAGTAAGGTTGTGTCGGAGCCATATATTCAAATGACGGCTCACCTCATGAGGGAATGTGGCGCCGATGCCCGGTACGAATCAGGTGTCGTAGAAATCGGAACTTTACCTTATTCGTTGGCCGGCAAAGAGTTAAGTGCTGAACTTGACTGGAGTTCGGCGGCATTCTGGTACGAAATAGCAGCGCTTTCCAATGATGCTGAAATCTTTTTACCTGGCCTGAAATTGAACGGTTTACAAGGTGATTCCATAGCTGCCGCCCTTTTCAGGAATTTTGGCATCAGCACTGCTGAAAACTTTGGCGGACTCACGATAGTAAAAGAGAAGAGAGATTTTCCCGGTAAAATTTCTATGGATTTTACATCCTGCCCTGACCTTGCCCAGGCGGTCGCGGTCACTTGTGCAGGACTTAATATCCCGGCAAGGCTAACAGGTTTATCGGGATTGCGGATCAAGGAAACCGACAGGTTAACAGCCCTTGCCGGCGAACTGCAAAAAGCAGGATTTAAAGCTGAAGCAAACAATGGCAGCGAATTGATTTTATCCGGCGAAAGAATTTCTCCTCCTGCCGGCAATCTGCAGATCGAGACCTATGGCGACCATCGCATGGCCATGGCATTTGCCCCTTTATCGCTGGTCCACGGGATTATCCGGATCAAAGATCACGGGGTGGTTACCAAGTCATACCCGGCT
Source organism: Bacteroidales bacterium (assembly GCA_035403045.1). Classification (GTDB taxonomy): domain Bacteria; phylum Bacteroidota; class Bacteroidia; order Bacteroidales; family UBA4417; genus UBA4417. The sequence continues at coordinate 2,287 of DAONEL010000083.1, read as the reverse complement.
TTCTGGTCACACATGAGCGCTGCCGGCTTTGTGCTGAGCGACAGATGATACAGCGGGTATCAATGCTTTTATCCGACACTTCATTAATAATTTATAAACGCCTGCTTTTCACAATATTGTAAAAACAAACTCTGAAATGACAGATCATTCAAAATCAATTCCTTGCGACTTTGTGACTTTGCGTCAGACAAAAGTTTAACGGAATATTGTTTATTAACAAGTGGTTGAAAACTTCATTTCCGGCAGGGAGGCTATTTTAATACTTTTGTTTCTGTGAAAACATCAAGCCGTTTAACGCTGGCTTGATGCTGCTAATGTCAGGATATTAGTTAATTAACTTTGCCGGTATGCCTTCAGCCCTCGATGTAGATATATTCATCCCCTGCTTTATCGACCAGGTTTATCCCGAAACAGGGTTCAACATGGTAAAAATTCTCGAAAAGTTTGGAGTTAATGTGCATTATAATCCGGTGCAAACATGCTGCGGACAGGCGGCTTTCAACAGCGGCTACTGGGATGAAGCCAAGGCTGTGGGCGAGAAATTTATACGCGATTTTTCGGGCAACCGTTTCGTGGTTGGCCCCTCAGCTTCCTGCGTCGGTTTCGTGAGGAATTACTACGATGAAATGTTTTACAATTCGGCACTGCACAATGAATATCACCAGTTGAAGAAGAATATCTTCGAGTTTACTGATTTCATGGTGAATGTGCTTCAGGTTGAAGATGTTGGAGCCACTTTTGAGCATATAGTCACATATCATGATTCGTGTGCCGCTTTGCGCGAATACAAGCTCACCGACCAGCCGCGCCGGTTGCTGGCAAATGTGAGGGGGCTTGAACTCCGCGAAATGAAGGACAGCCGCGAATGCTGCGGTTTTGGAGGGACATTTGCCGTGAAGCATGAACCCGTTTCCACAGCCATGGGCGAACAAAAAATTGAAAATGCACTGGCCACCGGTGCCGGATTTATTGTCAGTACCGATTCTTCCTGCCTCATGCACCAGCAGGGATATATTGACAAGCACAAACTACCCATAAAAACCATTCATATTATTGATGTGCTGGCCAGCGGGTGGTAGATGATCTCAAATATTATTTTCCTGGCTTGTTCATGTTGAACTCCTGATGCTTTTTCTTTTTACCAAAAAGGCAGAATTCCCATCTCTTACAATGCATTGTAATTATCAAAATATCAGTTGTTTGCTATTCAAATGTATCGTTGATCACAATATTTGAAATTATTGTATTTTTACAGCTTCCTACCTTTAATTTGCGCTGATGAACGTTACGGCTTATTATTTCCGGCTAAAAGCCCTGGAGAGAATAGCATTACTGACCTTGCTCATTCATTTGAGTTCCTTTCCAGGTTTTTGCCAGGGTAAAACTGACGAATCTGAAAAGTCCTTTACAGAAGAAAAAGCTGATGAGCGTTTTGCTCAATACCAATTTACAAATAAATCACTGGATTATTATCAAGTGAAATTGTCTGTTTTTAAAACAGAGTTTGAAAAGATTTACTTTCTTGAAAAGGCTGCACTGCATAATTTGTTCTTTAATGCAAACACGAACATTTATTCAGAATCAGAACCTGTCCAATTCTTTACTAAGAACAACAATCGAACACAAGTTGAAATTACTTTGGCTGAGTTATACAGGCAGGTAAAAATTGCTTCCATAAATTTCAGTGATTCATTAAAACAAGCGATTTTGGAAGGGTCAAAGTTCAGCTTAGGCAACAATAATTATGGCAATCCTGGCGATGGGCCAACAGCAGATAATCCAATCTGTGAAGATGCATCAGTCGCCTGTTCTGACAATATTTACAATTTCCCGTCAGGTACGCAGGGTGCAGCTCCGCCACCTGTTGGGGGTTATCCGGATTACGGTTGTCTTACTACACAGCCTTGTCCGGCCTGGTATTTCATGCAGGTAGAACAGTTTGGAGATATAGTGATTACTATTGAGCAAAAAAATATGCTGGGTCAGGGAATAGATGTTGACTTTATTTGCTGGGGACCTTTTACCAGCCTTACATCTGGTTGCGAAACAGGACTCACAGGCGGGAGCATAGTAGATTGCAGCTATTCTGCGGAACCAATCGAATTCTGTGAGATATATGGTGCAATCCCCGGACAATTTTACATTCTGTTGATAACGAATTTCAGTCAGGAGGCCGGTTCAATAACATTTTCGCAAACAGGGGGTAGCGGGGTAACCAATTGTGACATTGTACTCAATTGTTCAGTCCTTGCAATTACCACCGATGTGACGGCCTGCAATCCGGGTA
>DAONEL010000082.1:0-11990 GCA_035403045.1 Bacteroidales bacterium | reverse complement strand
GCCCATGCGCGCGAATGCATATGGAAGTTGGCATGAAGCCAGTGAGTGCTGTCCATTTCACGGTATGGATTGAACCATTGGTTGCCTTCGAAAGGCCTGGGTTCGGGGAAGTTATACCTCGCAGGAATTATGTACAACAGGAGCGGGAAAAGCAGTATTACGGCCAAACAGATGAGAATTGCCTTAACAAGTCGCCAGAAGAATTTGAGGATATTTGTCAGTACTTTCAAAAAAAAGGTGATTTTGAGGATGTGCGGCAAAGATAGCAAGGAAAAACGATCGGCATGAAACTGCTTTTGAAAACCAGGCAGATCAGGTTATTTGTCAATCAGTTTCAGCACCCCGGCCAGGCATTCGTCAACCAGCTTCAATATCAGTGCCGACTTTGCCAGATCGGCTTTTGACGAGACATCCCGCGGTGAATGGTAATCGGGATGAAACCCGGAGAAGAAAGTCATCACCGGGACATTGATTGCGGTGAACGAGGCATAATCGCTGCCCGAATGGCCCGTCACATCCCAGAGGTCCAGGGCAAATGGCCGGCTGAGACCGGCATTTTTATCACGGGCTATCTGGCGCAGGTATTCATCGGCGGTACGAGTGCCTATGCTCAGTTGCCTGTGAGCAGAATCGGACGGATCATCCCGCGAGATCATATCCATATTGAGGTAAACAAGTATTTGACCAGTGCCATTAACAGGGTGCCGGGCGAAATAAGCGCTTCCAAGCAATCCTTTTTCTTCGGCAGTCCACGATGCAAACACCAGGTTAACCGGAGGCTTTTCTGCTGCCTGGACCCACTTGGTTGCCAGGGACACAAGGCCTGAAACGCCGGAAGCATTATCGTCGGCCCCGTAATATATCATGTTGTTGCGTTTGCCAAGATGATCATAGTGAGCGCCAACAATTACACACCGGCTTGTATCCCGGCCCGGTATTACGCCCAGTACATTCCTGACATTTACAAGTGACTGTGATACCTCCACCGAAAGCCGCACTGCTTTGTTTTTAAGTTGGCTTGAAACCGGAACCGGGTTTTGCGAAAGGCTTTTCTCAAATTCTGAGGGATTTACGTTGCTCCCACGCAACAACCTCAGGCTTGCTTCCGATGAGAACGCGTAGCATGGAATAGCCGGCAGGCTGGTATCGGCTTCAAGGCTGAAATTCCAATCCTCATATACGGCATCTTCAATATCAGCAGCTGGTACCGCAGTATCAGCCGTATTGGACTTCAAGGATTTTGGTTCGAAGGACTTATCTTTTTCGGTTGAGATCAGTATTACTGCGATTGCACCTGCCCGGGCGGCAGTCTTAACTTTTTCCTCATTTGAAGAAAGGGGCTCAATAGCTGTCGAAAACCGTTTCCACGATACAGAAGCCGTGTCATTATGTCCCGGAAAACCGGCAAGTATAAGCACGACGCGGTTCTTCACATCCAACCCCTTGTAATCATCATATCCCAACACCGGGGCGTGAATTCCATATCCTGCAAAAACCACAGGGCCACTCACAACAGCACTCTTATAGGCAGAAATTACTGTGAAGTCTTCCTCCTGTTTGAGCACCGATAATGAAGGCGTCGCAGCCTTTCCGTCCTCAATGGTGACAGACGCAGCCAGTGTTTTATACTTTACAATGTCAAAATCCTGAAAAAATGTGCGCCGGACGTTCCCTGAAACATCGCCATAAGGCTGTAAACCCGCCCATCGCATCATTGTTTCAATAAAGCCTGCTGCCATAAAACCGCCCTTCTCCCCTGCTTCCCGGCCTTCCATCCATCCGGACGACAGGTAGTCGAGCGTGGCCGAAAAGCGTGTAATATCAGGCGCTGTAACCCCGGAATTATTTTGCGCCGGCAGCAAAGCCGGGAACAGCAAAAGAATAAGTATGAAAATGCGATACAATTTCATCAGGTAAACTCTGAAGTTAAAATCACTAAAATAAGTGCTCTATTTCTTTACCATCGTGCCCATGGCCATGAGGTGAACAATCCCGAACGATGGATCGAGCACCAGAACATCGGCATCGCAGCCCGGGGCAACTTGACCTTTGGCTTCAAGTTTCAGTATTTGTGCGGGAGTACTTGTTGCTACCTGCAGAGCGGTTTCAAGGGGAATTCCCTCATCGGTGACAGCTTCTTTTATCTCCCTCAGGATGGAAGAAGGCAACCCCATTTCCAGTTTTATTAGTTTTCCGGTCTCCGGATCAAAGCCGGGCAGCGAGCCGCAGGCATCCGAGGTGAATGTAATGTGATTGACAGGAACACCACTTTCGAGCAGCAATTTTAAAGCCGTTGATGGTTTGATTTCTTCGTCAGCGTAATATGGATAGGAACTCGTAGTAATGTCCACATAGCCCTTTTTGCCGTATTCGCAGGCATCCTTAAATATATAATCATTCCTGTTGCAATGGGTTGGGACAAATTGACGGTAGCTCATTTCGCTGTTTGCCACAATATCGTGCAACGGCCTGAAAGGGTCTCTGGCGTCGCCCATATGCATATTTACAATCCCGGCTTTGCCGCCTATCATTCCGGCAACGCGGGCATGAGCCGTTAATTTGGTGAGTTCGGGGATGGTAGGTACCGATGAACGGTGATCGGAAATAGCAATTTCGCCAACTCCTATAATCTCTTCGAAGAGTGCAATATCTTTGGCAACATCGCCGGTAATGGTGGGCGGTGGCACCTGGTAGGCGCCAGTGTACATCCAGGCCGACATACCCATGGAACGGATCGATTTCACTTTCATCAGCACGCTTTCAACACTGCGGGTAATGCCGTCGGTGCCAAGACAACCAATCACCGTGGTAACGCCGGCTTCAACCATCATACTTATCTGCAGTTCAGGCATACGACTGGATGGGCCGCCTTCGCCTCCGCCGCCGGTTATGTGAACATGTGAATCGATAAGCCCGGGGAGAAGCCAAAGACCATCGCAATCAACAATTTGTGTCTCCACTCCGGCTGCAGGCTCAATATGATCCTCAACCGCCAGAATAGAATGGCCACCCGTCAGTACATCTTTTTTGCCCAGGAAAGAGGGCGAATAAACCAGTGCGTTTTTGAATAATGTCAGCATTTCAGAAATGTTTTAACAAAGTTGAAACAAATTTGACCATAAAGATATTTATATAAACATTTAGATATTAAATTCGCTAAAGAATATCAGATAATACTTAATGATACGGTTGAACATAGCAGCGGTTTTCTTTTTTTTATTTCTTGTCGCCCGGGGGACATTACAGGCTGGTGAGGCAAGTCAGGCTTATCCTGATTCAATTGGTGGGGAAAAACTCCCTTCCGGCAGCCTGGTGATAGCAGGAGGCGGGATGGAGCCTGACAATGCTTCAGTTTATAACCGCCTGATAGAGCTGGCCGGGGGAAAGGAAAATGCTTCTTTTGCAGTGATACCAACTGCCGGCGGAACGCCTGTACAGTCGTTCGTACTTTTCAGGAATACGCTGATTTCGTATGGAGTAAAAGCTGAGAATATTCACCTGGTACAAATTGCCGTTGTCGACGACGACAGCACAACCAAAGTTGATGAATCTACCTGGAAAAACAACGGTGATGACCTTTCGGTAGCAAAACAGGTGAGTAACTGTTCCTGTGTCTGGTTTACCGGTGGCGATCAGCTTCGCACAACAAGCGCGCTTTATCACGCCGACGGCAGCCGCACACCGGTGCTTGAAGCAGTATGGCAGGTTTTCCTGAAAGGTGGTGTAATCGGTGGGACAAGTGCAGGAGCCGCCATCATGAGCGACCCTATGATTGGGGGCGGCAACAGCATGGCTGCCCTGGCAAAGGGTGTTGTAACAGTGATACCTCAAGAGGATTTTGAAGAAGGTAATGGTGTGCTGATAACCCGGGGACTGGGATTCTTCTCTCCCGGAATGGTTGATCAGCACTTCGAAGTGAGGGCGCGCATCGGCAGGCTTATCATGGCAATGCTGCACACGAATGTGAACTTAGGCTTCGGAATCGATGAAAACACGGCACTTATCTACGTAGGAAAAACAAGGAAGCTGGAAATTGCAGGTGCATCGGGAGTCACAATGATCAACACTTCACAGGCACAGATTGAATACCATCAGAACATGCCCATGATCAGGCAGGTTTTGGTGAGTTACCTCGAGAACGGTGACTCCTACGACATACTGTCACAAAAAGTGATTCCTGCTTCCGGTAAGAAAAGTGTAGCCGGACATGAAAATTATAATGTTGCTGATCCTTTGCAAACAGGAATGTTATCACCCTCAGCTACGGATTTTAAAACACTGATAACACAATTTCTTGCTGACAACAAGGGCGCTGAGAAAATCGAGAACCTCAATTTCACCGGTAAAGAGCAGGGGTTTGTTGTCACTTTGCAAAAGACACTTGCCACCGAATGCTTTTATACTGACAAGCCTGATGGCGAGGATCACTACACAGTCAACGGAGTGACACTGGATATAACCCCGGTAAAAATCAACTATTCACCAATCAGATAATTAACCTAACCAAACAGCCTTCCTATGAGAAAAATCTATCTTTTATTACTGATGTTTACCTTTTACGCAGGCGTGCTATGGGGACAAACCATACAGGTTTCGGGGAAAGTAACATCTTCTTCTGACGGTTCCCCGATTCCCGGAGCCACAGTTCAGGTAAAGGGTACACAACAGGGTACCACTTCCGATGTAACCGGCACCTACAAAATTGAAGCTCCTTCCAATGCCACACTTGTCGTTTCATACTTGGGGATGAAGAAAACCGAAGTCCCTGTAAATGGCCAGGCGAAGCATGATGTCAGCCTTGATGAAGAAAATATCGACCTGGGAGAGCTCGTTGTGGTTGGTTATAATACTTCCAGCCGTAAGTTAATCTCGGGTTCAATCGGGGTTGTGAATGAGGACGAGATTAAAAGCGCTCCCATCCGCACCATCGATGCAGTTCTGCAGGGAAAGGCTGCCGGGGTGAGCATCAACCAGAACTCTGGTACACCCGGGGGACAGAACTCCATCAAGCTCCGCGGCGGCAGTTCCATCAACGCGAGCAATCAACCGCTGATCGTGATTGACGGCGTGCCGGTAATCACCGGCGATTTTGCACAGATAAGCTACCTGGGGCAGGAAATAGACGCTCTATCAGACCTCAATCCAAACGATATTGAATCATTTACCGTACTCAAAGATGCCTCGGCCACAGCCATCTACGGCGCCCGGGCATCCAACGGGGTAATCCTTATCACGACCAAAAAAGGCGGTTACCAGAAAACAAATGTTGATTTCAACACCTCTTATGGCTGGCAGACCATGCCCGCCGAAAGGATTCCCGAACTGATGAACGCAGCCCAGTGGAACGAGTACAAAGGAACCACCGTTGAAGGCATTGATACCGACTGGATGAAAGAGATACTGCAGGTTGCACCTACCTCAAACACGGAACTTTCAGTGAGCAGCGGCAACGATAAAACAAGGATCTTCATCTCGGGAAGCTATTTCAAACAGGAAGGAACCGTTAAGAGCACTTCTTACGACAGGTGGTCGGGCCGCATCAATGTAGATCATAAGCTATTGAAAAACCTTACAATTGGCGGTAGTGTCAGCATGACCTATTCAACCAACTGGCGTGTTGAAGGTGACCAGACTCTTTTTGGCCCTTTGCCCAATGCACTCTCCATTCCTGCCATATACCCGGTGTATAATACCGATGGTTCATACAACGAGGATGGCCCGTATGCCAACCCGGTGGCCATCATCAACGATACAAAAAACGTTGCTTATACCAACCGGCACAACGACAATATTTACCTGGAGTATAAGTTCCTCGACGGATTGTCGTTCACCTCAAAGTGGAGTGCCGACATCTATACGCTTCGTGAACACGAATATGATCCCATTACTACCCGGCAGGGAGCCAAGTACAACGGTCTGGGCATAGAGGGTTCGACCTACGTGAGTAACCTGGTGAGCAGCAATGTTCTGCAGTATGTAAAAACGCTGAAAAAAGATCACAACCTCGAAGCATTGCTTGGCTACAGTGCCGAAAAATACGCACGGCGGAGCACTTACATCGAAGCCATTGATTTCCCTAACGAAAACCTGCAATATATCACATCAGCAGGCACGATAAGGGCTGCTTCGGCATCGGCTCTCGACAGGGGTATGAGTTCATTTTTCGGGCAGTTTAAGTACAACTACCTGTATAAATATATTTTCACCATGACTGCCCGGGCCGACGGTTCTTCAAAGTTCGGCAAAAATAACCGCTATGGTTACTTTCCGGCTGCTTCGTTTGCCTGGCGCATCGCCGAAGAAAAATTCATGAAGAAACTCCCGGCGGTGAGCGAACTCAAACTCCGCCTGAGCATAGGCCTTACCGGGAATGATGGCATTGGCGACTTCGCCAGTTACGGGCTGTATGGCGGAGGTTACAATTACGGAGGCACTTCGGGAACAGCCCCGACCCAGCTGCCAAATCCCGACCTGAAGTGGGAAAGCACCCTGCAGAAAGGTGCCGGAATTGATCTAGGGCTTTTCAACGACCGCATCAGCCTGAGCATCGACCTTTATCACAACCATACATATGACCTGCTGCTTGCCAGGCCGTTACCGTCCTCATCAGGTTTCCCGACCATAAATGCCAATATCGGCGACCTGCAGAACAAAGGCATCGAGGTGGTTCTCAATACCGAAAACATCAAAAGTGAATTTACCTGGAACACCTCATTCAACTTTGCCGCCAACCGCAACAAAGTGCTCAAATTATACGATGGTCAGCCCATCACCGACCAGGGGCGCGGTGGCAACTGGGTAGTTGAAGGTGAACCAATCGGCGTTTTCTACGGCTACAGATGCCTTGGCGTAGATCCCACAACCGGAAATCTGGTTTACGACGACATCAACAACGACGGACAAATTACTTCCGACGACCTCACCAAAACCGGCAATCCCAACCCCGATTTCACGGCAGGATTAACTAACACATTCGCCTACAAAGGCTTTGACTTGTCAGTATTTCTGCACATGGTTTATGGTAATGATATCTTTAATGGCAACAGGATTTACCTTGAATCGGCCAGCGGGGAAGATAACCAGACAACCACCATGCTCAGGCGCTGGATGAAACCCGGCGATGTTACTGATGTTCCGCGTGTGGGCGATACCTATAAATCGTCGAGATTCATTGAAAACGGCTCCTTCATGCGGATCAAGAATGTGACACTCGGATACAATTTCCCAAAAGAGATCATCCGGAGAGTGAAGCTTAAATCATTGCGGCTGTATGTTACCGGGCAGAATTTGTACACTTTCACATCATACTCAGGAATGGACCCCGAAGTGAACTATTACGGAAACGATAATATCATTCTTGGTACTGATTTCTTTACCTACCCGCAATCGCGCACAATACTGGTTGGTTTAAATGTCGGCCTCTGATCCTATAAACTGCAACATTATGAAAAAGAATATATTATACATAACAGCAGTAACCTTAATGCTCGCTTCGTGCAGTAAGGTGTTTGATGTTAACCCTACAGCATCCATCTCAAGCGATTTAGCTATCAGCGACAAGTCAGGAGTGGAACACGCACTTACCGGAACCTATAATGCACTTCAGGCGGTTGGTTTATACGGCCGTAACTATCTGATCATAGGTGACCTTGCCGCCGATAACCTTACCTGGACCGGAACCAGCCAGGATTACGGGCAAATTGTACATAAGCCTGTCCCGGCCGATAACAGCATTGTGGATGGTTTCTGGGCCGCGGCCTATGATGGCATTAACCGGGCCAACAACATCCTCTATAAATTGCCCTCAATCAGTGGGTTAACCCAACAGGAATACAACCAGTTTGAAGGTGAGGCACTATTCATCCGGGCTTTATTGTATTATGACCTGGTTTCGTACTTCGGTGGCGTTCCCCTGAAACTTGAACCCACCCTGGACCTTAACAACATTAATAGTAGCCGCAACACTGCCGCGGATGTGTTTGACCAGATCATCTCCGACCTGAACAATGCCAGGACCAAACTCTCACCAACCAGGATTGCCGGCCGTGCCAGCAGCTTCAGCGCTTCGGCACTGCTTGCAAAAGCTTACCTCGCTGAGTCGTATCTGAATAATGATCCATCGCAGGCGCAGCTCGCCATTGCGGAAGCAGATCATGTGATAGCCGATGGAGGCTTTATCCTTTCGGCAAACTACGCTGACCTTTTCACAGCCACAACATCTGACGAATCAGTTTTTGAAGTGGTTTACGACCTCCAGAATTACAATCGCCTGGCTCAATATTACTACCCGCGCAGCCTGATCGGCAGATATGAGATCGCCCCGACCGCAGGCTTTATCGCAAGTTTTGAAACCGGCGACACCCGGCTTCCTGTTTCAGTAGCCTATGACGATAAAAACCTGCCTTACGGCACAAAGTATAACGATGTATCGGGAGGCACTGATAAGGTTTACGTGATCAGGCTGGCCGATATCTACCTGCTCAGGGCTGAAGCGCTGGCCTATACAAATGGCAGTATTGAGGCCATACAGTCCGATATAAACATAGTGAGGACCAGGGCCGGGCTCGGAAATACCGATGCCTCCACCATCAATGACCTGAAAACAGCCATTGAAAATGAGCGTCGCCATGAGTTTGCTTTTGAAGGACATCGCTGGATTGACCTTGTGCGCACGGGAAGAGCTGCTGCTCTGATGGGAATAGATACAAAATACACCCTTTTCCCAATTCCGCTGAGTGAAATGCAGACCAACCAGAACATGACTCAAAACCCCGGCTATTGATAATTTTTGAAAAACAAGAGTTATGAAGACAAAACCGATATACCTGTTGATATTCCTGGCTTCGCTCGCGATTGTTTCAGGATGCAAGAAATACGAACTAGGCTATCCTGCTGCCAGCACTGTGGCCAACTTCACCTATACAGCCACCAACAGCAGCAAGGCTCCCTGTGAGGTGGCTTTTACCAACCAGTCGCTGAATGCTGCCGGCTACCATTGGGATTTTGGCAACGGCCAAACCTCTGCCGAAGCAAATCCAACGATAACCTTTGATACACCCGGACTTTACACAGTGACTCTCACCTGCACACCTGAAAACGAGGTATATTACAACTCGCTGGTGAAGACCATGGCCGTAAACATCAAAGACCCCAACGCCGGCCTTACCCAGGTACTATATTTTACCACACGTGGCGCAAGCGGTGGCGGGGTTCATATGGTGATACTAAACGACGAAGCGCCTGTTGTTCAGGATTTTGCTGCCGCATCATTGTCGAGGCCCTATGGTGTGGCTGTTGATACTGCTCACCGCAAAGTGTATGTAACTGATTATTATGACGGTACAATTTTCAGGTTCGATGCCGATGGCACAAATCCTGAAAAAATACTCGATGCTACGGTTCCCGGGCAGGAGCTTGCCGAATCAGCCGAAGCAATATTTGTGCAGGGTGACAAGATTTACTGGGGAAGCCCCGGCGGTATCTTCCGTGCCAACCTCGACGGTTCAAACCCTGAAACTTACATTTCTACCGGTACTTCAGCCCCTGAATACCCGCTTGACATGGAATACGATGCCGAAACCGGGAAGATATACCTCGTAAATGACAAGACCGATTATACCGGGGGCTATTTTACCGTGAGTTTCGACGGCACGTCCATCAATGAACTGCTTGCAGACGTTGACGGTACAGCGATAGCGGTGGATTTCAAAGCCGGTAAAGTTTACCTCGCCTTGTATCCAAGCGATACACCAGCCATTGAAGGCGGCATTTACATGTGCAATCTCGATGGCAGTAACCTCTCAAAGATTGGTGAAACAGGCGCAAAAGCTACCTGGGGTATTGCCGTAGATGATAAACGGGGCAAAATATTCTGGGCATACAAAATCTCCAACTCTGCGCCTGATGGCAAGATAGTCCGTTCCAACCTCGACGGATCAGGAGTTGAAGACTGGATTACAGGTGTGAGCCCTCACGCCATGACTGTGGCCTGGATCAAACTTTAGCGATAAGTATTCAAATAGAAGAGGGAGGCTGCCTGATACCGGCAGCCTCCCTCTTTTTATTGCTGATCTGAATTATATTCCCAAGGCAATAATCCCTGGCAAAGATGATCAACCTGCTTATTTGATAAGCAGCATTTTATTGGTTTTCACCTGGTTATCGAAGCTAAGCCTGCAATAGTAAATTCCTGAAGGAAGCCCGGAAGCATCAAAATCGAAAGTGTGAATACCGGCAGGTTGTTTGCTGTTAACAAGCGTTGCCGTTTCGTTACCAAGGACATCATAAATTTTCAGGGTTACAAATCCTGCTTTAGGCAACTGGTAACTTATCCTCGTCTCATCGTTGAAAGGATTCGGAAAGTTTTTCTTCAGGTCAAAGTTATTTGGCACTCCGGGATCCTGAACATGAGGGATCGGATTGAACACTTCATGATATTTGACAACCGCTGCAGTCATGTTATTTAGCATCGCCTGTTCATTAGCGCCCAACGCCAGGGCATAAAATACGGCAACAGAATCGCCCGGTGCCAACGAAACGGCTTCCTGTGCAGTGATCGCAACAGGGCCGTCGGCAGTGGTTGAAACATACTGTGACTGCAGTGATCCATAATGCATCCATGTCCAGTAATCAGTATCCACATAATAATCTTCATACCATTCGAAAGAATAGAGCGAGGATAAGTTTGCCGAAAGCAGTTTAATACCCATATTCTCCTGGGCTCCCCTGTGGAAGCGTATTACACCCTCTGAATTGTTATAGGTAACGGTATCATAGCCATATTCTTCGTTCAGGTAGGGAATGATGTCGAGACCGACGACGGCACTCATGGTGCTGGTTTCGGCATTCTTTACATTGTATTTCAATATAATGTATCCGCCGTCGGTCCAGCCATAGGCATTCAGCTTAACAACTACTGCAGGTGCAAGTCCTGAATAGGTATTATCGTAAGCGCCGTAGATTTCAAAATCGCTGAACGAAGGGTTACTGACCAGGACCGTTGGTTCGTGCTGCTCAGCATCATTCTGGTAATCAAAAACAGTAGTTGACGATGAGCCCACCAGGATTGAAGCCCTTTCAAGCTGCTGGGTTCCGCTGGCTGAATATAGCTCAACCCTGCCATATTCATTAATATCAACTTGCAAGGCCCCGGTACTGAATGATGCCTGGGAATAGCTATTCGTTAAGTACAGCGTAAATGCCGGAATTAATAGTAAAGCTTTTTTCATACACATAAGGTTTTTGGTTAATAATCTGATATGCGAATATAATCATTTTTATGCCTTTCCGCGAGTTATTTTTTATAAATATCTGAATTTGTTTTTCGTATTTTTGAAAAAGTAAAACCTGGCTTATGACACCAAAGTTCAAAATTCCTCATACCTACGTCATTATTTTTTCGATCATTATTGTCGCGGCCATTTTCACCTGGTTTGTCCCCGGCGGATCGTTTGAGCGCGAAAAAATCACCACTTCGGCGGGCAGCAGCGAAGTGATCAGGGCTAACTCCTTCCAGTACACGGGCAACAGTCCACAAACCTGGCAGATATTCTCTGCTTTTTACAAGGGTTTTGTGCGATCACCCAAAATCATTGTATTCATCCTGATACTTGGAGGTGCCTTCTGGATTCTGAACGAAAGCAAGGCTATCGACATGGGCGTTTATGCCTTCCTGAAAAAAAGCGATAAACTCAACAAATTCAGGCTGATTCGGTTTCTGGGCGTTAACAACATTATCATAACCGTGGTGATGCTGATGTTCAGTTTCTTCGGCGCCGTATTCGGGATGGCTGAGGAAACAATAGCTTTCGTTATTATTTTCGTACCTCTGGCTATCTCCATGGGATACGACAGCATTGTGGGAGTTTGCATGTGCTTCATCGGCGCGGGAATTGGTTTTGCAGGATGCCTCATGAACCCTTTTACCCTGGGGATTGCCCAGGAAATAGCAGGGCTGCAGTTATTTTCAGGACTTGAATACAGGTTCTTCA
>DAONEL010000081.1:0-12053 GCA_035403045.1 Bacteroidales bacterium | reverse complement strand
GTAAGGCATTTACCAAGAGCAGAGTATCCGTCACGGGCAATGTATTCATTGATGTTTTCAGGATCGATGAAGCCGCAGTTACGTAAAGCTATGCGAAGCTGCTTGCGGTAGAAACCCATATGCTTTGAGTCCTCAACACGTTCGGAAGTCAGCGGGTTTACATACAATAATCTTTGGACCTTACGGCCTTTGATGATGTGTTCTTCGATGATTTCGGCGGCATCTTCAGGCTTTACCATGGTGTAGAAAGTGTTGTCGGGCAGCACTTTCACTATTGGCCCTTTTTCGCAGAAACCGAAACAACCGGTTGTTAAAACCTGAACTTCGTTTTCAAGCCCTTTTTGAATAATTCCTGTTCGCAGGTTGTGAAACAAGGTTTCGCTTTCCGAAGCCCTGCATCCGGTTCCACCGCAAACAAGCAGGTGCATTTTAAATGTTGCCATATCTTTTCCTCCAGGAATTTACTTACTATCTATGCTTTCGTAATTAACGGGAATGATACCCTCTATCAATTCGCCGTTCAGTATGTACTTTTCAATGATCTGGTCGGCTTTTTTCTCAGTCACATAGCCGAAAACGATAGAGTCTTTACCAGGAATGGTAACCTCGATGGTAGGTTCGGCAAAACAGTAACCCATACAGCCGGTCTGGCTTACGATGGCCGGGATATGCCTCTTGTCAAGTTCGCTGATCATGTAGTCCATAACGGCCTTTGCTCCGGATGCAATCCCGCAGGTGGCCATAGCTACTTTGACTTGAATCATTTTTTCCGGGGCATCGCTACGTTCTCTGAGATTCATCTTGGCCTCAACTTCGGCTTTGATTACTCTCAAATCGTTCAGTGATTTGATCTTTGTCATGTTATGTATCGTATTAAAGTTTGGTAATCTGTTATTTAATGTCGTGCTTAATGCTTAAGTCACTTGATTGTTTTAGTGTGAGTATTTTATCTGTTCGAGGTTTTCGTTGATCATTTCTACCAGGAAATTTATTACCAGGGCATTGTTTATTGGTGTATCGCCGAGTATTTCCGACACTTCGGCTGTGTCGAAAAGGTATGTGCCGAAACCTGTTGTATGCGTGTACCTGATCCTGACCTGTGGATTTGAGGCAGCTGTAAGAACAATGGTGCCGGCAATATCGCCCAAAGGCTGCCTGTCAATATGGCTGAGTAAGAAACCGGCGGCTATTTCTGTTCCTTTTCCGATACCGGAAGTGATACTGAAAGTTCCCCCGGCTTGTTCGGCATGTTCTTTGAGCAATGGTATGCCAAGTCCGACTTTTCGGGTTGTGCGGGTAGTGAAAAACGGGTCAGTAACCTTTGTCAACATTTCAGGACTCATGCCTTTACCGTCATCGCGAATAGTTATTAAGTACTTGTCTATGACCTGATCTTCAACAATTTCCACATTAATGTCATGGGCTCCGGCTGACAAGGAGTTCTGCATAATATCAAGAACATGAAGTGAAAGGTCTTTCATGCAACAATGGTTTTACGGCCTGATTCATCTCTTAATGCGAGCCTTAATTCGCTGAAGGTAAGTTCCATCATTTCGAACAGTGTTGTTTCTTTACCAATCTGATCGGTGATGTGTGCATCGCTGTTTCGGATAAGCGGAATGCTCCTTTGGGGCAGCATTTTTTTCATCTTTTCCGTATTGGCAAAGGCCGATATTTCATAAGCGTCGGCTTTGAGATCAGGTGGGATAAATCCAAGCTGGCTTAGCAGGCTGTTTGCAGGCTTGTCGATATGAGCCGGGATGAATAGACCTCCAAGGCTGTGAACCATGGCTTCCACTTCGTCAATGGATTGATCGATGGACGAAATAAGCAGCCATTCAATGTGTTGCAGAATGTTTTCATCTTCATCAACAACAACCTGGTAGCCAAATTTATTCACATCATTCGGAAAACGAATCAGATACTTGTCAAGGTATTCCTGAAAAGCATTCAGTGTTTCGGTGTTTTCAAAGAACGTTAGGCAGTGTATTTCTTCTCTTGTTGTGACTTCAGCGCCAGGTAGTACCAAAATGCCATGTTCCGAAGCCAGTTTTTTTATCAGTTCACAGTGGAGTGTTGAGTTATGGTCAGTAATTCCAATGATATCAAGTTTTCTTTCAAGGGCAGTATTTACAATGTTTACAGGACTCATACCCAGGTCGCCGCAGGGCGATAATACAGTGTGAATATGAAGGTCAGCCCTGTAAACCGGCATTTTTATTTTTCCAGCAATTTAAACAATTTTCCTGAAACATCGAACGCGCTTTCATAAGTTCCGAGTACAGGAATTTTTTCTTCCACAGCTTGTTCCAGCATGTCGTCATTGGGTTTCAATCCATTTACAATGATTACAGCAGCAAGGTCGCGAAGTGAGGCAACAGCCATCACATTTTTATGGGTTTGCAAAGTAATCCACACCTGCCCGGCCTGTGAATGTCCCATTACATCGCTCAGCAGGTCACAGGTATAACCTCCACCAACAGGCCGATCGGTACCGGTATCACCCGTGAAGGATGTCAGGTTTAGTGTTTTTATCAGATCTTCAACTTTCATTGTTTTTGTTTTTAAAACTTTTCTTCTCCCCAGATGCCTTTCATCAGCCTGAGTGATTCAATTGATGTGAATTCTCCTGTGTTTTCCCTGCATTTCTGTATAAAAATGCATTGGCGGATATCTGCTTCGTTTTGAACAATGTCTTTGGCAAATGCCTGGCATGTGGGCGATCCGCAGATACCGCAATCAGTTCCGGGTAAAAGCTTCATTATTTCCTTTACCTGATCCATTTTTAACATAGCCGTCTCAATATTGTCGTCCAGTTTCATGATGGATCGGGGCTTAATTTCCTGAATTTTAATGCGGTGTTCAAGATAATCACGGTAGTTTTCAATTGTTTTTCCGGAGGTTTCAGCGCTGGCTGCATCTTCATTTTTTACACTGCGCAACCGCTCAGCAATCAGAAACCTGTTAGCCGTTGTGAGCGCTCCTCCGGCACAGCTTTCATCACATGCTCTCAATTCAAGAAAATCAACGTTTTTAATTTCGTCATTTTCAACTTTTTCAAGGAAATCGATAACATTGTGTATTTCATCAACAGCAAAGCTCCGGCCTTCAAAATGGTCGGATTCGCCGTGCGTGAGTGACCAGCGGATAGCCTCAGCGCTCAACGCCTTTTCATTTGAACCGGACACCTCGGCTGATTGGTTGTTTTTTATATGCCGGTAAACCCTGTTAAAGAGGAAATCCATGTTTATTACACCGGTAATCATCGAGTAATCTTCACCAACGGGACTTTTAATGGCAGCAATTTTAGCAGCGCATGGTGTGATGTAGAATACTCCGATCCTGGCCGGGTTGATGCCTTCGTCAGTGAATTTCTTGCGACAATATAAAGCCGTTATATCCAATGGTGGTTTCAGCAGCATGATATTGTTTACAAGAGAAGGGAACCTAACCTGGATGAGCCTGATAATAGCAGGGCAGAATGATGATATCAGAGGCTTTTTGTCAGGATTCTCTGCAGCATACCTGTTGATCTGTTCCTGTAATAACCCGGTGCTTTGTTCAACTTCGCAAATGTGTGTGAAGCCTACAGCTTTAATTGCTTCATAGATTTGTTCCCTGTCGTATTTTCTTGAAAACTGGCCTACAAAGATCGAAGGCAGCAAGGCAATGCGGTATTCATATGTGTGAATGCGCTCAAAATCATCCTGGTCGATATAAATAGCCTGAACAGGGCAGGCTTTAAAGCATTCACCGCAATCAACACAGCGGTTTTCATACAGTACAGCCTTTCCGTTCCTGATTCTAATGGCTTCAGTTGGGCATACCTTCAGGCAATGCGTACAGCCGAAACAGGTTTCGGTCCTGATTTTCAATGCATGATGAAAGTGCCTGACAGCCATGATAAAGCTTGTTTTTTATTCCTGTTTGGCCAGATTGACAGATATTTTTACCGTTGTTCCTATTCCTACTTTACTTATTATTTCAAGCAGATCGGCGTTGTTTTTAATGTTCGACAAACCCATACCTGCCCCGAATCCCATCTCGCGAACCTTTGAAGAGGCTGTTGAGTAACCAATCTCCATTGCTTTTTCAATATCCGGAATGCCGGGGCCTTCGTCGGTCAATGTCATTGTAACCAGGTCCGGTTGAAGTTCTATGCTGATTTTACCCTTATAAGCATGTGCCACAATATTTACTTCAGCCTCATACAGGGCAACCACAATCCTCTTAATTACCTGGGGTGCGACGTTGAGCTGCTGCAATGCTTTTTTAAACTGGCTTGAAGCTTGCCCTGCCTTGCTGAAATCACCTCCGCTGATGAAGTATTCGAACTGCATAGCATCTTAATAAACTGGTTGTAAACCTGCTGCATAAAGAATACCACAAGCTCTGAACATCGAATATTCGCACTCAAGGATAACCATTTTGTTCTCCATGGCAATTTCGAACATTTCTGTGGTCACCTTTTTATTCCTGACAATCACAATGTTTTGTATATCAGCCATTTCAGATGTTCTGATTGTCTGAACATTCGTGAGGCCTGTGAGCAAAAGCAGGTTACGGCTGTCAATTGTAAGAACATCGCTCATGAGATCAGATGCAAATACATGTGATATTTCCCGGGAGAGGTATTCTTCTCCGCAAATTACTTTTGCATTCAGTACTCTCGTGATTTCATCAATTTTCATGAGCAAAAAGTATTCTTCCGTCGATTTATTAACTGAAAACCAGTCAGTTAGTTAGAAATTTCTTCACCTTTTTTCCATTTGCAAAATTACTGCTATCAAAAGTGAATAACAAACTTATTGTGAAAAAATTCACAATGTTAATAGAATAACAATGGAATTTATAACCTTTCTAAATAAAAGACTTTCAGGAGGATTTTATTCGGTTATCATCATGAGCTGAAATAGAAAAGGCTGCCTTTCAGCAGCCTTTTCGTGTTGGTTAAGCTGGTATTAATACCTCTTACGTTCAACGTAATGAGTGTGTAAGAGTTCGTGAGACTGATGCCCGCACGGATGTCCGAGATAATCTTTGTAAACCTCAACAACTTCGGGGTTTTCGTGCGATTTGCGGATTGGCATGCCCATGTCTTCAGCATAGATAGCTTCGGCGCGTTTACTCCTGATCTCAGGTGAGGTTGGAATAGGCTGACCACCACCACCAATGCATCCTCCGGGGCATCCCATGATTTCAATGAAATGATAGTTTGCAGTACCACTGGATACGGCTTCCATCAATTTCTTAGCGTTGACCAGACCGTGTGCAACGGCAACATTCATTTCTACTCCTTCGAGGAAACTCCATTCGGGCTTGGCGTTCTTGATCTTTATAGAGGCTTCTTTCACTCCTTCCATGCCACGAACCGGCTTGATGTTGAGGTTAGCAAAGGGGACTTCGCTGCCGGTAACAATTTCGTATGCTGTGCGCAATGCGGCTTCCATAACACCGCCGGTTGCACCGAAGATAACTGCAGCACCGCTTGATTCACCCAGTATGCTGTCGTAATGCTGATCTTCGAGCTTGTCAAATTCAATACCGGCCTGCTTAATCATCATAGCGAGCTCACGGGTTGTTAAAACATAATCCACATCCTTGAAGCCGCTGTCGCGCATTTCGGGGCGATTGCATTCAAATTTCTTGGCGGTGCAGGGCATAATCGATACTACAACCATATTCTCAGCCTTGATGTTGATCTTATCGGCATAATATGTTTTTGCCAATGAGCCAAACATTTGCTGGGGCGATTTGCAAGTCGAAAGATTTGGCAGCAAATCGGGGAACATATGTTCCTGGAATTTGATCCATCCAGGCGAACACGAAGTCATCATCGGGAGTTTTACCGTTTCGTCCTTATCAACCAGTGCTTTTTTGAGGCGGGTAAGTAATTCGGTGCCTTCCTCCATAATAGTGAGGTCAGCGGTGAAGTCGGTATCAAGAATTTTGTTGAAACCCATCTTCTTGAGTGCGGCAACCATTTTACCGGTAACGCGGTGTCCGGGCTCAAGTCCAAGGTCTTCACCCACTGCAACCCTTGTAGCCGGTGCAGTTTGCACTACAACGAATTTGTTAGGATCATAAATAGCATTCCAAACATCCTCAATGTAGTTTCTTTCATACAGAGCTCCGGTCGGGCAACGGTTAATACATTGTCCGCAGTTGGTACATACCACATCGTTCATGGGTTTATCCATGAAAGTGCTGATGGTCTGATGGTTACCTTTATGCACGACAGCCAGGGCACTTACAGCCTGCAACTCGGCGCAGGTGCGCACACAACGCTGGCAGCGGATACATTTGCTGGTGTCTTTGGTGATTGAAGGTGAGGAAATGTCGAGGAATTTCTGTTTGAAAGGAACAAGGTCGATGAAGATGTGATCACCATAACGATATTCCGAAGCGAGCTCCTGCAATTCACAGTGACCGTTTTTAAAACATTTGGTACAATCGGCATTGTGTTCAGAAAGAAGCAGTTCTACTACATGTTTACGTGCAATACGTACTTTTTCACTGTTTGTGAAAACTTCCATTCCTTCCGATACCGGTGTGGCACATGAGGCTGCAAGCAACCTGGCACCTTTAATTTCAACCACACATACGCGGCAGTTGCCGGCAACGCTCAGGTCGGGATGGTTACAGAGTGTGGGAATGTGAAAATTCAGCCTTTTCGCAGCATCCAGAATTGTTGTACCTTCTTCTACTGAGATAGGAATATTGTTGATCTTGAGGTTGACCATATATTTACTCATGGTAATTTCTCCTTTTTCGTTTGAAGTGTGATTGACTAGTAGATGATCTCTTCCTTAAAGTTGTCGACAATCGAGATGAATGGGTTGGCAACCGACTGGCCGAGGCCGCATTTGGCTGCAATCTTCATTGTGAGAGTAAGCTTTTTAAGGTCTTCGAGGTATGCGGGAGGGCGTTCACCTTTCTTAACGGCTTCGATGCCTTTGAGCAGTTGCTGGCAACCAACCCGGCATGGAGTGCATTGTCCGCATGATTCTTCGGTAAAGAACTCGAGATAATCGTGGAGTACATTGTACATTGAGCGGCTGGAATTGAAGATCATCATGGAACCGCCTGTAGGAATTCCCTCGAATCCGATGATAGTATCGTTAAATTTCTTCCTGGGAACGCAATGGCCGGATGCACCGCCTACCTGAACGGCTTTGGCATCATCATCGCCAAATTCATCGATGAAATCTTTCAATGGCATACCCAGTTCAAGTTCATAGATGCCAGGTTTTGTTGTATCACCTGAAACCGAGAATACTTTTGATCCACGGGAATCGCTTGTGCCAAGTGCTTTGAATTTTTCGGCACCCATGCGGCATATTTCGCAGGTGTAAACAAGGGTTTCAACATTGTTGATAACGGTAGGTTTACTGTTGTACCCGGCAACTGTAGGATAGGGAGGCTTATTGCGGGGCTCGCCGCGTTTGCCTTCCATGCTTTCAAACAGAGCGCTTTCTTCGCCACAAACGTAGGCACCACTTCCTGAACGCAGGAATATTGAGAATTCAATCTGGCGGTCTTTAAGCTGCTGGTTGAATTTATCGAGCTTTTGCTGAAGCGATTTCAGGAGAAAATTATATTCAGCGCGAAGGTAGATGTATCCTTCCTTAGCACCAATCACATAACCACAGATGGCCATCCCTGTGAAGATTTTCTCAGGAACGCGATCCAGTATTTCGCGGTCTTTGAATGTACCCGGTTCGCCTTCATCAGCATTGCAAATCACGTATTTTACATCAGAATCTTCATTCCTGGTAAACTTCCATTTTAGTCCGGTAGGAAAACCTGCACCGCCCCGACCTTTCAGTCCTGAGTCGATCATTTCCAGAATTATGGCATCGGGAGTTTTTTGAAGGGTCTTATCAAGTACCTGGATCGGAGGGTTTTTTTCATCCCATTCAAAGATCAGGTCAACTCTTTTTAAATGTTTTTGTTCCATTGGTTTAAATGTTTTCTTGGTGCTGAATTAGTTTGATTTCCTGATGTACTCCTGAACTATTTCAATAGCCTTTTGCGGGGTTAGTTCAGGGTAAACATCATCGTTTACAAGCATTACAGGCCCTTTGTGACACCATCCAAGGCAGTTGGCAGTAAGCAGTGTGAATTTCTTATCCGAGGTTGTTTCGCCAACTTTGCACTTTAGCTGCTCTTCCAGCGCCTTGATGATCTCGTCTTTGTTATGCATGTGGCATGAAATGGTTTTGCAGACGCGGATCACATTTTTACCGCGGGGAACAGTATCAAGGAATGTATAAAAAGTTGCTGTTCCATAAACATCAGCAGCTGAAAGGTCGAGCTCACGGGCTACGGCTATCATAGCTTCCTCCGAAAGGTATTTGTCACGTGCTACCACTCCCTGAAGTATGGGCATCAGCGCATTACGTGTGCGGCCATGTTTTTCAGCAAGTTCATGAACGAAATTCTCAGTGTTTGTCATGCAGACCTCCTAGATTTTAATGTATTCCGGTTACTTTATGATTGATTACTATTAATGAGTTGTAACAAAAATAGCCATTTCAGTTGTTAGTAGAATAACAATAGTTTAAATTGTGGGCTATTTAACCCAATTTATATTCAGTCTAAAAACAGTTAGAAGCACATAGATGATTTTAAAAGCAATTCCTATTAAAGTTTTGTATAACTTGCTGAAATACAACCGCTGAAAAGAGAGATGCCGGCGGAAGAAAAGTTTTACTTTTGCATAGTCAATTAACATCCTGACGAATATGGCTGCACCTATATACAGGTACTTTGTTCAGCTTTCCTATGAAGGGTCGGCTTTTAACGGGTGGCAAAGGCAGGATAATGCATTATCGGTGCAGGAGTCACTGGAACTTGCATTTCTTCATATTGTAAAATTTACAGGCGGATTGACTGGCTGCGGCCGCACCGATACAGGGGTTCATGCGAGGGCGTATTATGCTCATTTTGATCATATTAAATCTTTCAATACAAGCGAACTCGAAAAGCTTGTTTTCAGGCTTAACAGGTATTTGCCTGCATCAATAGCCATCCAGCGGATATTTCCTGTCGTTCCGTCGGCTCATGCGAGGTTCAGCCCGGTGAGCAGGGAGTACAAATATTACCTGCATACTGCAAAAGATCCATTTCTTGAAACCAGGTCTTGCTATTCTTGGGAAAACCTTGACGTTGAGGCCATGAATCAGGCGGCCAAAATTCTTCAGAAATTCACCGACTTTGAATGTTTCAGCAAGCGCAATACCAATGTAAAGACTTATAATTGCCGTATCATGGATGCAGGTTGGAGCAGGGAAGGTGATTTGCTGGTGTTCACCATTCGCGCTGACAGGTTTCTTCGAAATATGGTAAGGGCAATTGTTGGAACCCTTATGGATATTGGCAGACACAAAACTGATGCGAATGATCTCGTTAAAATTATCGAAAGCAAAAGCCGCAGCAGGGCTGGGTATTCGGTCCCCGCAAAAGGATTGTTTTTAACGGATGTGGTGTATCCGGCATCAATTTTTACCGGACAGCCAATTGCCTTTTTACAAAACAGCCCTGATGAGATAGTATCCCATCACAAGGCTGACACCAAGTTTCATAACAGTGCCGGCAATGAAGCCGATGAATGAACCGAAAGCTGACCTGAACGCTTTGTTTGTGTCCTGGCTGTTGTTAATCAATTCACCGGCAAGCGCACCCACAAATGGCCCGACTATGATACCGAAGGGCGGAAAGAAAAACAGTCCAGCCACCAGCCCAATGGTTGCACCCCATACTCCTGCTTTGGTACCACCGAATTTTTTAGTTCCCCAGATTGGAATATAGTAATCGGCGAGTACTACTGCCAATGTGACAACCGCCCAAATCACAAGAAATTCTTCAGTAAAAGGCTTTTTTGATGTTAATTGCAGCAATATCAGGCTTCCATAAGCTAATGGCGGACCTGGTAAAAAGGGTAAAATGCAGCCAGCAACTCCTATAAGCAGAAGGATGATTGCAGCGATGATGAGGAAGGTATCCATCCGAAGCCGGTTTTATGTTCAAAAGTAATGAATTTAAGTTTCATTTAAAGCAGGTTTGTATTTAACAAAACCATGCTTCAATTGTTACTTTGCAAAACGATAAGAAGAAATGAGTAAGGTGCCACAGCAATTTGCAACTGTCAATTCAGGAGTATTCGGGATACTGATTATTTTGATGTTTGGCTTTTCAGCCTGCAGCCAGGTGCCTGAATCAGCAAACACGGAAACCAAACCCAACGCTACGACCATGAATAAGTCAGAAGATGAATGGAGGAAAGTGCTAACTCCCATGCAGTTCAATGTATTGCGTCAAAAAGGCACCGAGAGGCCATACACAGGTGAGTATGACGAGTTTTTTGAAGAAGGCGATTACACCTGTGCAGCATGTGGGGCATTATTGTTTCATTCA
The DNA here is from genome assembly GCA_035403045.1 of Bacteroidales bacterium. Lineage (GTDB taxonomy): Bacteria > Bacteroidota > Bacteroidia > Bacteroidales > UBA4417 > UBA4417. The sequence continues at coordinate 1,634 of DAONEL010000081.1, read as the reverse complement.
TCGGCAAAGTATAATTCAGGCTGTGGCTGGCCCGCATTTTTTGAACCGGCTGACTCCGCTAATATGCTATTTAAGAGGGATTTAAGTTATGGAATGATACGTACTGAAGTAATGTGTGCCCGTTGCGGGGGCCACCTGGGGCACGTGTTTGACGACGGGCCGAAACCCTCAGGTGTGCGTTACTGTATAAACTCAGTATCGCTCATATTTAAACCTTCGCCAACAGGGGAGAAGCGTTAATAAGTTATGCTGAAAGTTAACCGGTTATTATTTTATTGCCGGTGATAATCCACCAGGCCGTCAATAGGGGCCTGTATTATCTTCCCAATGGTAATTCCGAATTCCCCGCCAATTTCATGCAGTATATCCTGGTAATGATATGCTACAGATCCTACAAAATTCACGGGAACTTCTTTATGACGAGGATAACAGGCTACCTGGTACTTGTAGAAATTCCTGAAATTGTTGCGTATGAGTTCGTTAATGAACGGATGGTTGCGATTATCGCTGATAAAAGTGCTGAAAGAGGCGAGAAAACGGCTGGGTGCCGGTTTATTATAAACTGCATCAAGGATGTTTTCATTGGATAGATTGTGGCCTGCCTGGAAGGTTTTCATCAGGTCTTCGGGGAGTTCGTTGTGCAGGTATGAGGTGAGAAGCTGTTTACCCATGTAAGCCCCACTGCCTTCATCACCAAAGAAATAGCCAAGCGAAAATATATGATCGGTTACCAGTTTGCCGTCGTAAAAACATGAATTTGAACCTGTTCCAAGGATGCAGGCTATGCCTTCACTATTTCCGCACGACGAACGGGCAGCGCCCAAAAGGTCGTGTTCAATATAGAAATCGGCATTGGTGAACACCTTTTCAAATGCATGTTCTATCACCATGTTTTTTGAAGGGGTGGAGCAACCGGCACCATAATAATACACTTCCGAAACGGCATTGTTGTCAATAAACGGCTGCAATTCTTTCCAAAGAATTTCTTCAATCTGTTCGGATGTAACCAGGTAAGGATTAAAGCCTGTTGTTTGAATCTGCTTATACTCACGACCTTCGTGTAAAATACGCCAGTCAGTTTTTGTAGAGCCTCCGTCGGCAATTAATTTCATAATGGGCTGTTGATTGGATGCGGTCAGTCAGTGAATATCGCTGCCATCCGCGGTGCAAAGATAATAATGCCGGTGATTCCCGCAAACATTGAAGCTATAAGAACAGCACCGGCTGAAACGTCCTTGGCTTTTCCGATGAGCGGGTCAAATTCAGGTTTTACTGCATCGGCAAGGTGTTCAATAGCGGTGTTAATCGCTTCGAGCGAAATAACCAGTGCGATGCAAAGCAGAATTATGCACCATTCCACGGGGTTCAGGGCAAAGAAGAACCCTGCTGTGATAACGAGTAATGCGATGACGATCTCGATGTAGAAATTCCGCTGTCGCGTTAGCACCTTGAGAATGCCTCTGACTGCGTTGAGAAAACTACCTGATAAAGAACTGTTGTTTTTCATGAATTGCGGTTTTATTTCTCCATGGAAGCCTTACCAAGTACCCTGACCATTTTCTCCTCCCTTTGTTCTGGCGTAAGCGTAAGGTACTCACCGGAGAATTTGTACGTGTTGCCTGTTTCGGAAAATA
>DAONEL010000080.1:0-12113 GCA_035403045.1 Bacteroidales bacterium | reverse complement strand
GGTATCCCCGGAGTGTTTGTAAACATTGAGGATACTATCAAAGGCTTTAAAATGATACTCGATGGTGAAGTGGATGAATATCCCGAGTCGGCTTTCAACCTTGTAGGTACCATTGAAGAAGCCATCGAAAAAGGCAAAAAGATGCTTGCTGCGCAGTAACATTTAACAGGCTTACAGGTGAAAATCGAAATAGTAACTCCTGATACCACCATTTTCGAAGGTGAAATTTCACTGGCCCAGCTACCGGGGCTCGATGGTTCGTTCGAAATCATGAACAACCATGCCCCATTGATTTCTGTGCTGAAAAAAGGACGTATCAAACTCATTGACAAACAGCAACTCGCACAGTATTTCGATGTCAATGGCGGTGTTGTTGAAGTGCTTGAAAACAAAATACTGATACTGGCTGAATAGAAGCAGATACATCTCATAAAAGAAAAGGCAAAAGTTGGAATTTCCTCCTTTTGCCTTTTTTGATTTTGTCTGGTTCAGGTTAGCCTGCCGATTCAAACTGCCTGAGGAAACGCAGGTCGTTTTCGGAGAACATACGCAGGTCTTTTACCTGGTATTTCAGGTTCGTGATTCGTTCGATGCCCATGCCAAAGGCATAGCCGCTGTATATTTTGCTGTCGATGCCGCAGTTTTCGAGCACGTTAGGGTCAACCATACCACAGCCGAGAATCTCCACCCAGCCAGTATGTTTACAGAATCCGCAGCCTGTGCCACCGCACAGGTTGCATGATATATCCATTTCGGCCGAAGGCTCAGTAAACGGGAAGTAGGAAGGACGAAGACGGATTTTGGTATTTGCATCAAACATTTCCCTGGCAAAGTAAAGCAGCGTTTGCTTAAGGTCGGCAAACGAAACGTTCCTGTCAACATAAAGTCCTTCAACCTGGTGGAAAAAGCAATGGGCACGTGCTGAAATGGCTTCGTTGCGGAAAACCCTTCCCGGGAAAATCGCCCTGATGGGAGGTTTGGTCGTTTCCATCACGCGTATCTGAACATTGCTGGTATGGGTGCGCAGCACAATATCAGGATTCTTTTCAACGAAGAATGTGTCCTGCATTTCGCGTGCCGGATGGTTGGGAGCAAAGTTGAGGGCGGTAAAGTTGTGCCAGTCATCCTCAATCTCGGGGCCTTCGTTTACCGAAAAACCCAGGCGTGAAAAGATGCGGATGATCTCGTTGCGCACAAGCGACAGCGGGTGACGGCTGCCTGCTTCAAGAAAATTGACCGGTTTTGAAAGATCAGTATCCGAGGTGGCTGCTGATTGTTCTGATTCAAAGGTTTCCTTCAGGATATTCACCTTCTCCTGTGCTGCGTTCTTCAGGACGTTCAGCAATTGGCCGACGTCACGCTTCTGTTCCGAAGTGAGCGTTTTAAACTCTTCGAAAAGCTCCTGCAGTTGTCCTTTCCGTCCAAGGAAACGGATGCGGAACTGCTCAAGTGTTTCGGCATTTTCAGCAGTAAACGATTGCACTTCGGCAAGCAGGTGGTCAATTTTCTCTTTCATATCCTGTAAAGTCTTATGTTTCGGGGGTTCACCCTAACGTTGCTGCAAAGGTCGCAAAAAAATCAAGAAATGCAGAAGCGGGTAAATGGCCTGTTTAATAAGGCTATTTACCCGCTGGTAAATTTAGTCGATTAAGCGCTGACAGTCTTATTTTACAGGACTTTCACGGTCATCTTTATATCCTGAAGCGGCTTGTCCATTGGGCCTGTTTTCACGGCAGCTATTTTATCAATCACATCAAAGCCTGAAACCACTTCGCCGAAAACAGTGTAACCACCATCGAGATGAGGAGTTCCGCCCACGGTGGTGTATGCTTTGCGTTGTTCGTCAGTGAATTTTTTACCCATACGCTGTTCAAACTGCTGAAGCTGGGCATCGGTGTATTTCTGACCCTGGACGATGTAAAACTGTGAGCCGCTGGATTCTTTTTTCGGGTTCACCTGGTCACCCATACGGGCAGCAGCCAGTGCGCCGTATTTATGGATGTGGTTGGGCAGGATCTCGGCGGGGATGCGGTAGGCCACTTCTGCCTTGCCGGCAGGAGCGCCGCCGCCCTGAATCATAAAGGCATTGATTACACGGTGGAAAATAGAACCGTTGTAAAATCCGTCTTTTGCCAGTTTGATGAAATTGTCGCGGTGAAGCGGCGTGTCGTTGTAAAGGGCAACGGTAATGTCGCCATAATCGGTATGAATCAGCACTTTGGTCTGATTTTGTGCATCAAGCGTCATAGATAAGAAAAGGGTTAAAAGTAATGTGAAGGTCAGGTTTTTCATGGTAACAAAGATTATGTCAGGATGTTCTAACGTTTACGTTTGCTTATTATTTTCATAGTCATCGGGATATCTTTCAGCGGACGGTCATTGTCATCGCGTTGTATCTCTGCTATCTTATCAACAACATCCATGCCACTGATTACTTCGCCGAAAACCGTGTATGCGCCGTCGAGGTGCGGGGCGCCGCCTGTAGTTTTATAAATCTCACGCTGTTCGTCAGTGTATTTGTTAAAAGGCTTTTGAAGGTATAGGGCATTCACTTCGTCGGCATACTTATCAATTACTTTGTTGATGTTCGGTATATCGCGGTTGTTGATGTATTGCCTGAAACGGCCCAATTCAGTGGTGTCGCCTTTGTTTTTCAGCAGGTTGACCAATATGCCTGATTTGGCGTAGCGTTCGCGTTTTGCATCAGCCGAATCGAGGCCGGCATCGGTGAATTTTCGTCCCTGCACAATATAAAACTGTGATCCTGAGGATGCCCTTTCGGGATTCACGTCATCACCTTCCCTTGCAGCTGCCAGAGCTCCGCGTTTATGAAAATACTGCGGCACATACTCAAAAGGAATGGTATAATTGGTGTCGCCGTCGCCCAGCACAACTCCGGGCGCTGCATTGCGCGAGGTAGGGTCGCCGCCCTGTATCATGAAACCGCTGATCACCCTGTGAAAAAGGGTTCCGTTGTAATAACCGTTTTCGGCAAGTTTCATGAAATTCTGGCTGTGCATGGGTGTGTTTTCATACAGCTTCACCTGTATGTCGCCATATTCGGTGCTGATGAGCACAATATCTTCAGCGGGTTTACGGTTGCATGAAGCAGCCAGCAGCACGATGACAAAAAGCAGGATTTTATTCATGAGTTGTGATATAAAACGAATTATTTTGAGGCGATGGCTTCGGTAAAACATTTGCGGCACAATGGCTCATAGCTTTCTTTTTCACCCAGTACCACGAGTTTGTCGCTGCTGACGGTACGATGCGAATAATGTGCAAGGTCGCCGCAGCGCATACAGATGGCGTGCACCTTAGTAACATATTCGGCGGTTGCCATAAGGGCTGGTATGGGACCAAACGGTTTGCCGAGGTAGTCCATGTCGAGGCCGGCAACAATCACGCGTATCCCCATCCCGGCAAGGCGGTTGCAGATTTCAGGAAGCTCCTGATCGAAAAACTGCGCTTCGTCAATGCCTACCACATCGGTATTGTCGATATACATGAGCAACTGCGATGAGGTGCTGAGCGGTATTGACTGAACACTTGACGCATCATGCGAAACAACATTCACCTCGTCGTACCGTTTATCAATGGCCGGTTTGAATATTTCAACCCTCTGTCTGGCAATACGGGCGCGGTTGATGCGGCGTATAAGTTCTTCGGTTTTGCCCGAGAACATTGACCCGCAGATCACTTCGATCCAGCCACGGCGTTGCGAAAGATTGGCGGTATTTTCGAGAAACATGAACGGCGTTGTTTATTGTTTGTTAATTTTAACCCATCGTACATGAGATTACAAACATACTGATTTCCGCTTAATCTGCAGTGATTGATATCACCTGATTTCATTCCAGGCAGGATTCCGGAACAGAATGCATGTTACAATAAATTGAAATATAACACAGCCCATGGAAATGATACAACTGATTAAAGAGGCGGATGACCTGATCAGGAAAATAGTTTCGCGCTACAATAGCCTCTACACACAATATGGCAAGGTTTCGCAGATAGAACTCGATCTTATGCTTGACGAAATCAGGCAGCTGTATGAGAAGTTCAAAGTTATAGGCCAGTTGAACCTGATGCCGCCGGTGCTTACCGCGGAAAAACCGGTGCAGACCGCTGCAAGGCCAGCTTTGCCGCAGGAACAACCTGCTGCTGCCAGACAGCCCGAACCGAAGGAACCACAGCATCTTCCTTTACGGGAAGAAGGGCCTGTCCCTCCTGCTGAAACCGTTCAGCCACCGGTTGCCGAAGAAAAGGTCATAGAAGCGGCTCCAGCACCACCTGCTCCTGAACCTGTGAAAGAAGAACTGCCACCGGAAACAGCTGAACCGGCCCCTGCGGCTGAAAAGCCCCTTCCGCCAAAACCTGCCGAAACACCGGCAGTACCGGTACAAAAGGAGGCCCCGGCTCCCAAACCGGCAAAGGCTTCGAAACCTGTCAGTGCCTCCGAAGAACCCAAAACCACGCTTGCCGATAGTTTTCGCAGCGAACAAAAATCGCTGAGCGAAACAATTGCTCCGGCAGCAGGCGATGCAAGCCTGAGTTCGCGGCTGCAGGCACAGCCAATCACTGACCTCAAAGCCGCCATCGGGCTCAATGAACGATTCAATTTCATCACCGACCTGTTCGAAAATGACCTGCTGGGCTACGATGATGCCATCAGGCAATTGAATGCCGCTCCCGGCAGGGACGAAGCCAATGCACTCCTCTCAACCCTGGGCGAAAAATACCGTTGGGATAATTCAATCCCTGCTTTGGCGAGGTTCACCGAGTTTGTCCACCGCAGATTCCTGTAGCGGTTTGTTTATGAGATCACTGCACTGCATCATTCTAACTATCTCCCTGGTCACAGGCTTATCAGCCTATTCACAGGATATCGGTTATGTCCGCAGGGTGATTGACACGCTTTCATCACCAACCTTGGAGGGACGCGGTTACGTGAACCATGGCGACCGCAAAGCAGCGGAATACATTGCAGGTCAATTTAATGAAGACGGCCTAATTGCATTCGGCTCTGACTATTTCCAGCCATATGCCTTCCCTATGAACACTTTTCCCGGAGAGATGAGAGTGATCCTCGATGGGAAGAAGCTTGTTGCAGCACGCGATTTTCTGGTTAATGCATCGTCGCCTGCCATACATGGCGAATACAGGATATTAAGGATTTCGAAGAATAACCTGAAGGAGAAAAAAGACCTGGCGAAACTACTTCGAAGATTCAAAAATAAAATAGTGCTGATCGATAAGGAAGGCATTGAAAACAAGCAGTTATTGTCGCTTCTCGATTCACTCAGATATCTCAGTAATACCAATGCCGCAGGCCTGGCCTATATAACCGGGTCGAAACTTACCTGGTCGGTGATGGCCGGCCGGTCGGTGAAATCATTCCCGGTCCTAGAAATAAACCGCGAGAGTTTGCCACCGAATCCGAAGAAAATGCGGGTTGACATTGAGAACGAATTCTTCAGCAGTTATCCCACACAGAATGTCCTGGGGTACGTCAGGGGAAGCGCTCAGCCTGATACTTTCCTTGTTTTTACAGCGCATTACGACCACCTGGGCCGTATGGGCAGCGATGCCTTATTCCCCGGCGCCAACGACAATGCCAGCGGCACCGCCATGATGCTCGATATAGCTCGCCATTATTCACAACCTGATAATAAACCCTATTATTCCATGGCATTTTTTGCCTTCAGCGGAGAGGAGGCCGGCCTGCTTGGATCGACTTTTTGTGCTGACCACTCGCCAATCGACCCGGGTAACGTGAAATTCCTGCTGAACATGGATATGGTGGGTACCGGCAGCGAAGGCATCACCATGGTGAATGCCACAATATTCAAAGAGGCATACAACCGCATGGTAAAGATCAATGCTGACAATGAGTACATTCGTACGGTGAAAGAGCGTGGCGAATCCTGCAACAGCGATCATTGCCCGTTTTACCGGAAAGGAATTCCGGCAGTGTTTGTTTACTCAATGGGGCAGGAGTTTGGCGAGTACCATAATCCTGATGACATCAGCGCGAAACTTCCGCTCACCGAGTATGAAGATATTTTCAGGTTGCTTGTTGCGTTTATAAATGGTTTTCAACCCAGATAGCCACTATGCCGAAGTTATACCTTGTGCCGACACCCATCGGGAACCTCGAAGACATCACCCTCAGGGCAATCCGTGTCCTGAAAGAGGTTGATATCATTCTCGCCGAAGATACTCGCACTTCGGGGAACCTGCTCCGGCATTACGAAATTGATAAAAAGGTGATGGCGCATCACCAGTTTAATGAACACAAGACCGTTGAGTCTGTCGTTCAAAGGATTGCCGGCGGGCAGACGGTTGCACTCATCACCGATGCAGGTACGCCGGGTATTTCCGATCCGGGGTTCCTGCTGGTAAGAGCCTGTGCTGAGGCCGGCATCGCCGTTGAATGTTTGCCCGGGGCTACTGCTTTTGTGCCGGCGCTGGTAAATTCAGGGTTCCCCTGCGACCGGTTTTATTTCGAAGGATTCCTGCCGCATAAAAAAGGGCGTCAGACCAAACTCATAGAACTGGCCGGCCTTCAGCAAACCTTCATTCTCTATGAATCACCTTTCAGGCTGGTGAAAACGCTTGAACAACTGAGCGAATACCTTGGAAATGAGCGCAGAGCCTGCGTTTCGCGTGAGCTCACGAAGGTATTTGAAGAAAACCGCCGGGGAACCATTGCCGAACTCGCTGCCTGGTATAAAGTACATGCTCCCAAGGGGGAGATAGTGATTGTGGTGGAGGCTGTGGGTAAGGCTCCAACCGAATCCGGGGAAGATTAGTCAAAAGCATTTTAATCTCTCTAACATTCTACATTCTTAATTCGTTTGTTCGATTGTTCTTACTTTAAAATGGTCAATTGGAAAACCCAGGCAGAAAAGCTAAAAAAGGGAAATGAAATAACGAATGAAGAACAAACGAATGCTGAACTCAGAAATGAAATAATCAGGTATTTTTATGTTTACTTACGAATATCCCCGCCCTGCCGTAACGGTTGATGCCGCAGTGTTCCGTTCCACTGGCAACGGTTATGAAGTGTTGCTGATAAGGCGCGGCAACGAACCTTTCAAAGGCATGTGGGCGTTGCCGGGAGGCTTTGTGAATATGGATGAAACCCTCGAAGAAGCCGTTGCCAGGGAACTGGAGGAAGAGACGGGACTTGAGCATGTTGAATTGGAGCAGTTGCACACCTTCAGCGCCGTGAACCGCGATCCGCGACACAGGACGATCAGTACGGTGTTCTATGGTATTATAAATGAGATTGGTATGGAAGCCCGGGCAGGAGACGATGCATCAGAAACCCGCTGGTTCAGCATTGGCAACCTGCCACCCATGGCTTTCGACCATGACAGGGTGGTTGAAATAGCTGTTAAGAGAATACTAAAAGGCGATCTGCCGGGGGAGTAATATTCCTTACATCACTTCCAGCATCGCTTTCACAATGTTGTCGGCACCGGTGGCAATATCGGCAACCGAAGCATCAAGCATATAGCAGGGTGTAGTGAATACCTTGTGCTTGGGGTCAATAACCACTTGTCCGTGAGTGGTTTGCCTGTGACGGGCGCCCATTTTCTCAACATCATTAGCCGTTTTGCCATCATGGCCGATGGTGAGTTCCACATCGCCAAGCACCTTCGCCAGCATCACCGGTGAAATGCACAAAGCGCCAATGGGTTTGCGCATGGTGGCCGCTTCGCGTATCACTTCCGAAACTTCGGGAATTACCTGACAGTCAGCGCCGTCGAAAGCATAAGAACAGAGGTTTTTGGCCACCCCGAAACCTCCGGGGAAAATCACCGCATCAAAATCGCGGATATTGAGTTCGCCGAGCGGCTTTATTTTTCCGCGGGCAATACGGGCGCTCTCCACCAGCACATTGCGCGATCCGGGCATCTCTTTTCCCGTAAGGTGATTCACCACATGATACTGGTTGATATCAGGGGCAAAGCACTGGCAGGCAGCGCCATTCTTTGCAATGGCATACAATGTCATCACGGCTTCGTGTATCTCGGCGCCATCATAAACGCCACAACCGGCAAGTATTATGGCAAACTTTTTCATATCCGGGCTTTCGTTGGTTTCTTTTCACAAAGATAATGAACAGGCCGGTGAAAATTAAGCGTAAATTTATCATTCAAACAACACTGCGATGTGCGGACGTTTTTCACTCACCGTAAATGAAGCCGAGCTCAACGAATTCTTTGAGACTGCAGGCGGCGACGCGCCATATGAAGCGCGCTACAACTGCGCTCCCACGCAGATGCTTGCCGTTATAACCAATGAAAAACCGCGGCAGCTAAGCTATTTCCGGTGGGGACTTATTCCAGGCTGGGCCAAAGACCCTTCGATTGGCAATAAAATGATCAATGCCAGGGCTGAAACCATCACCGAAAAACCTTCGTATAAAACGGCGCTGCGTACGCGCCGGTGCCTTGTTCCAGCCGATGCCTTTTACGAATGGCGGCAAAACGGCGACAAAATTCCTTACAGGATTTACCTTAAGAACAGCCGGCTCTTTGCTTTTGCAGGCTTGTGGGACCGCTGGCGCACCCCCGACGGCAACGAGATATCATCCTTCACCATCATCACTACCGGCGCCAACCGGTTTATGCAGCCCATTCACAACCGTATGCCGGTGATCCTCAGGCGCGAAGACGAACGATTATGGCTTGGCAGCGATAATGCCGCTGAGTTGCTCGAACTTCTCAAACCTTACGCTGACGAAGAGATGGAGGCTTACCCGATTTCGAAACTCATCAATTCTGCGGCAAACGATTTCCCTGAAGTAATTGCTCCGGCGAGGTAATCAGTAGTATTTAAATACAATCATTTATTTATAATTTTCAATTTTCAATTTTCAATTGTCAACTGACTATTGTCCATTAACCATCAAACCGCTAATAGCGAGCATCCCCTCACATCGCTGCTATCGAAACGGCCGAGCACTTCAAACTGCCCGTAGTCGTTCATTCTTCCGAGGTCCTGTGTGGCGATGAACGAGCAACTGTGAATGTTGGCAAGATCAATCACATTGATGCCGCCGGTACGTTCTGCCGGCAATAACGAAAGCGGGTCGTTGGTGTCGCTGATGAGCACTTTCATCCAGGGAGGGCAGGAGAACAGCCCGCTGCCTTGCGACCAAGCCTGCGAAAGCAGCTCTGTCATGCCATATTCCGAATGAATAGAGACTGTCGAAAAGGCTTTCGTAAGTGTTTCGTGCAATTCGCTGCGGGTGATCTCCTCGCGGCGACCTTTCATGCCACCGGTTTCCACCACAATGGCATTGGTGAGCGGCATGGGAAATTTCTCTGCCAGGTCGAGCAAAGCATAAGTCACGCCAAGCAGCATCACTTTTTTGTTTCCCGAAAGGGCTTCACGGATATCTGCTGCCAGCTTTTCTAAGTCTTGAAGATAAAAGCCGCCGTAAGTACGGTTGCTTTTCCACATCAGCCGGTCAACCATATAAACCAGCGAAGAGTTTTTCCTTTCGAGATAGGAAGGCAGCAGGGCGAAAATGTTGTATTGAGAAATATCGCCATAGAACAGTCTCCAGGTGCGTGTGAAACTTTCTTCGTAAAGCGAAAAATCGGCTACATAATGCCTGCTCGTCGTAGTTCCGGTGGTTCCGCTGCTTTCAAAAACGGCTTCTTCATGGAATGAGCCTGCGGCAACCTTATGCGTTTTGAAAAAACTGACAGGCAGAAATGGAATTTGTCTGTAGCTGCCGATCTGTGCTGCATCTATCCCCAGGCTATCAACAAAAAGGCGGTATATGCTGTTCTGTTCGTACTGATAACGAAATATTTCCAGCGCAACATCGTTAAATTGCTGTTCGTTGCTGATGGCAAATATCCGTCTGCGGAGTTCGTGAATGTCCATAATATAATTTTGTACCTTTATTCCGCCATTTCAAAGTTCATGAAAGCAAAACCAAAGATACACCTTATTGCTCTTTTGCTGCTGTTCGCAGCAGTGACAGGGTGCATCAAAAAGGAAGAATACCCCATTGAGCCGGAGATAAGCTTCGGCAGTTACGGGGTGTTGCCCGACGTAAACGGCAATGATTCCATCGGGGTGCTTACCATCAGCTACACCGACGGCGACGGCGATATAGGCCTTTACAGCTATGATTCGGTAGAGCCATACAAGTACAACTATTTCCTGAAATTTCTCGAATGGCGGAACGGCGCTTTCCAGGAAGTGCAACTGGCTGATACGTCGTTTACTTTCAATTCCCGGATTCCCATTCTTACTCCTGAAGGTAAAAACAAAAATATCCGTGGCGACATCAGCATGTTTCTGGAGATGTATTACGCCTATATGGCGCTCAAAAGTGATACTGTCGCCTTTGAGGTTTATATTCAGGACAGGGCTCTGCACAAGAGCAATGTACTGCAGACACCCACCTTTGTTGTTAACAGGCCTTAACCATTAACTGTAAGTTCGTTGGCCACTGCTACCAAAAAGCGAAAACCGGCAAAAGGCAACCGTTTGCTCAAATGGTTGCGTATCCTGCTGCTGTTGTCGGGAGGTGTTTTCATTGTTTCGCTGGTGCTTGCCTTTACCACGGCGCCGTATTATGCCATGTACAGGCTGGCTGTTGCCAAAGTGAAGCCGGTGAAAGATCCTGTGGCCATTGTGCTGCTTGGCGGCGCGGGGATGCCCAGCGAAAACGGGCTGATGCGGTGCTATTACACGGCAGAGTATGCCCGGAGATACCCTGAATCGCAGGTGGTGGTGGTGATCCCCGGTGATCTGTCCGACAGCACCGATTCACCGCTCATGTTTGCACGGGAGCTGAATGTGATGGGTGTGGCAGAAGAGAGGATATCGTTTGAAAACAAGGGCAGGAACACACGTCAGCAGGCACTGAATCTATTAAAACTGTGGCAGGCTAAAGGTACGGGCAGGACTTTGCTGCTGGTGACCGGGCCCGAACATATGTACCGTGCAATTGCCAGTTTCGAAAAGGCAGGCTTCACCAATGTGACGGGTGCACCCACCTTTGAGAGTTCTATCGGTGAAGATATGATGCAGTTTAACGACAGGGAGCTCAAAGGCAACCGCAACATTCCGGCCATCGGCCACCGTCCGCGGATGCGCTACCAGTTCTGGAACCACCTGAAGTATGAAGTGAATGTGGGAAGGGAAGTGTTTGCCATCGGGTATTACAGGTTGAAGGGGTGGATTTAGGAGTTTGAAGGTTTGTCCCTTCGACAGGCTCAGGGCAGGGTTTGAGAATTTGAGAGAAACCACTGAGGCACTGAGGGCACTCAGGAGCACTTAGGAAGATGTTTATTATGGAGGATGGGAGAGCAGGGAGAAGGTAAGCAATTCCAGTTTCCAGATTCTTAACTCCAGTTTCCAGATTCTTAACTCCAGTTTCCAGATTCTTCACCTGGCATCCGCCTTCTCGCCCCTTAATCCCTAAAGGGACCCACCCTAACCTTCTGCCCATGTCTTCTTTCAAGTTTCCAGATTCTTAACTCCAGTTTCAAAAAAGTTTCCTCTTGCGTCATAATAAAAACTGTAGTAATTTAGTTTCCTGAAAAGAACCATTAAATCTATAAGCTATGGGAAAGTCGATGGATAAAGAAAAGAAAGAGCCCAAGAAACAGGCCACCAAGTCGCTGAAGGAAAAAAGGGCTGAAAAGAAAGAGAAAAAAGCCTCAAAAGGCTGATTTTCTTAATATTCACTTAATCACTGCTTGCACCGGGGCTAATCTCTCCCCGGTTTTTTTATGAGTTTGTCCCAGAAATAACTCATTAACTCAACTTTGACAGTTGAAACCTGACCGGACAAAGAAATCAGTCATGTCTTCACTTCCTCCATAATTGCTCCGACTCTCCATCGCTTTACCGATGCATCAGGTTCGCTTCAGCATCGCTTTTCCTCTACTGATCACCCGATTTCGAACCGAATGTAACCCCTCTCTGAACCGAACCTGTCATAGACTTGATATAGAGTTGACCCGGAGCAAACCCGGAGCAGTCAGGGAATAATTCATAATGCACGGCAACTACAGGCAATGCGCGACTCAAAGTCGCATTCTGACTAAACTAATCAGCCTTAACCCTGC
>DAONEL010000079.1:0-12586 GCA_035403045.1 Bacteroidales bacterium | reverse complement strand
AGTGATCCGCTTGGGATTCGAACCCAAGACCCCATCCTTAAAAGGGATGTGCTCTACCTGCTGAGCTAGCGAATCATCCTTTGGTTTTGAGCGTGCAAAGATACAGTTTTTATTATTTTATCAAACGGACAGCTTGAAAAAATCTTTAATTTACATCTAACTGCTTCTAAACCAGCTCTCCTTTTCCTTCACGAACCACAACAATCCCACCATCAGTGCAATCAACAACCGTTGAAGGAATATTGCCACCATAGCCACCGTCAATTACTATATCAACCTTATCCTGGAACTTCTCATAGATCAACTCAGGGTCGGTAGTGTATTCGATGATTTCATCATCGTCGTGCACCGAAGTTGACATGATTGGATTGCCTAACTGCCTTACAATCTCCAATACAATTTTGTTGTCGGGAATACGGATGCCAACGGTTTTGCGCTTGCTCTGTATATGTCTTGGAACGTTGTTGCTGGCATTCAGGATGAATGTAAAAGGTCCCGGCAGGTTGGCTTTCATTACCTTGAAAATCGGGTTTTCGATGGGCCTTGTAAATTCTGATAACTGGCTGAGATCGTGACAGATAAACGAGAAGGTTGTTTTGCCTGGTTTGAGTCCTCGCAGTTCGGCTATCTTTTCGACTGACTTTACCTTAAATATATCGCAGCCAATCCCGTAGATTGTATCAGTAGGATATATCACAATCCCGCCGTCGCGCAGGCATTCATCAACCATACGAATTTGCCTTTCGCTGGGATTGTCAGGATGTATGCGCAATAACATGGCAGTTGACTTTTCGTGTTATCAGAGGCTCATTTTCTTTGAGTCTTCGATGAATTTGGCCAGGCCAAGGTCGGTAAGCGGGTGATATAACAGTCCGAGGATTGACGCCAGCGGACTGGTCACTACATCAGCTCCCAGTTCAGCGCATTTGACAATATGCAGTGTACTGCGAATAGAGGCGGCCAGCACCTTGGTTTCAAAACCATGAATGTGGTAGATTGAAACGATCTGGTCGATAAGGTCGAGGCCGTCAACACTGGTATCATCAATCCTTCCGATGAACGGTGAAACATACGTTGCCCCGGCCTTGGCAGCCAGAATAGCCTGGCCGGCTGAGAAAACCAGTGTACAGTTGGTGCGTATGCCCTTGTCAGATAGGTAACGAATAGCCTTGATGCCTTCTTTTGTCATGGGAACCTTCACCACGATATTGTCATGCAGGGCAGCAAGAATTTCACCTTCGGCGATCATTCCTTCGAAGTCGGTGGAGATGACTTCAGCACTCACAGGTCCGTCAACAATATTGCAGATTTCTACATAATGTTTCATGATGGCATCTTTGCCTTTGATGCCTTCTTTGGCCATGAGGCTGGGGTTGGTGGTAACGCCGTCAAGGATACCAAGAGTCTGGGCTTCACGTATTTGGTCGAGGTTCGCCGTATCGATAAAGAATTTCATTGCCTGTTAGAATATTAATGGTGAAACATGCTGAATCCTTAAGAAGGATATCATTTCAAATGATCCTTACAAATTTACAGCAATTGATCAAACTGAAAACTGATTTTTTAAACCTGGAGGAGATAAAAAAAAGAAGGGTAAGCTACTTATATCGCACCGCTACAACCGTCTACCCTTGCTTCATTCCTGACCTGGGGGAGTTCAACAGGAGCTGGTCGTATAAGACTTACCCGCTGCAAAAATACAAAAAAACTCGTACAACTTTACAATTAGCTTCAGGCTGAAAGTATTTCACATCATCTTTCATACCTTTGCATCTAATCAACCTTAAAATTTAATTAACATGGAAACAAAACCACGCAGCCTTTTCATGAATTCATTAGTATACGGTCTCATTACCGGGGGCGGATTGATCCTGTTCAGTTTATTGCTTTATATCATGGATGCACCTTACAAAAGCCCTCTCGGGTATCTTGGAATCGTGATCATGATCGGCGGTATGATCTGGGGAACTATCCAGCACAGGAATGTGAACCTGAATGGTTACATATCTTACGGTCAGGCCTTTATCTCATGTTTTCTTATAGCCATAATTGCTACGGCTTTGTCCTCGTTATATACATATTTGTTCTACACATTCTTTGACCCGCAGGCTTTGGCAAGTATAATTGATAAAGCTGTGGAAGAGGCCGAAATGAAAATGGAAAGCCAGGGATTGTCTGGTGAACAGATGGATGCTGCTTTAGGTATGACAAAGAAATTTCTTTCACCTGCAGCTATGTCGCTTATGGGATTGGTTATGAACAGCATTTTTGGAGCGATCATATCATTGATTGCAGCTGCCTTCATAAAAAAAGAGGAAAACGTTTTCAAAAGTTAATATTGGGCTTCTATAAATGGATCTTTCAGTTGTCGTACCTCTTTATAACGAAGAAGAATCGCTTCCGGAACTGTGCCAATGGATAGAGCGTATAGTGAAGGAACACGGTTATTCTTATGAAATTCTGCTGGTTGACGATGGCAGCAGCGACGGTTCATGGAAGGTGGTCGAACAACTTCACAAGGACGACCCAAACATCCGGGGCATAAAATTCAGGCGTAATTACGGTAAGTCGGCTGCTCTTAACCAGGGGTTTCAGGCTGCCGCCGGCAAGGTTGTTATTACCATGGATGCTGACCTTCAGGATAGTCCCGATGAAATTCCGGGATTGTACAGGATGATTGCCGAAGACGGTTATGACCTGGTTTCGGGATGGAAAAAGAAACGATACGATTCGAAACTGACGAAAAACATCCCTTCCAAAATTTACAATGCAACTACCCGCCGGTTGTCAGGCATTAAGCTTCATGACATGAATTGCGGTCTTAAAGCTTATCGCAGTGAAGTGGTGAAAAGTATTGAAGTTTACGGCGAAATGCACCGCTACATTCCCGTTATCGCGAAATGGGCCGGCTTCCGGAAAATAGGGGAGAAAGTTGTTGAGCACCGCAAACGGAAGTTTGGCATCACCAAGTTTGGCTGGGAGCGCTTTATGAATGGTTTTCTTGACCTTGTAACCATCATGTTCGTGTCAAAATTTGGCAAGAAACCAATGCACCTTTTCGGGTTGCTGGGCACACTGCTGTTTCTAATAGGCTTAGTAATAGCAGGTTACCTGGCATGGGCACGGTTGTTTTATGCAGCATACCACATGACTGAGAGACCTATTTTTTATTTCGGGATGCTTTCAATGGTACTTGGTACACAGTTGTTCATGACGGGATTTATTGCCGAACTGGTTTCACGCAGTTCTGCCGACCGCAATCATTACCTGATTGAAAAAGAGATCTAGTTTACAACACCCGAAAACCGGGCACCCGATCGATGGATAATAAGAGGAACGTAGTCATTATCGGCACTGCCTATCCTTTCAGGGGCGGAGGCATCAGCACGTTTAACGAGCGGATGGCCCGCGCTTTTATGCAACAGGGCGACCAGGTTACAATTTATACCTTCAGCCTTCAGTATCCCGGCTATCTGTTTCCCGGCAAAACGCAATATTCCACCGAACCTGCACCCGGCGACCTCAATATCTTAGTGGCTGTCAACTCCATTAATCCCTTTAACTGGATTAAAGTCGGCAGGAAAATTCGCAAACTGAACCCCGACATGGTCATCATCAGGTACTGGATACCTTTTATGGCGCCATGCCTGGGAACAATTGCTTCGATCATCCGCAAAAACAGGCACACAAAAATTGTGGCCATAACCGATAATATAATCCCGCATGAGAAGATGCCGGGAGGAAAACTGCTTTCAAAGTATTTTGTTCGCAGTTGCGACGCTTTTGTTGCCATGTCGCGGTCGGTGCTCGGTGACCTGGAGCAACTCGACAATATAAAGCCAAAGTGCTACGCTCCTCATCCGCTGTATGATAATTTTGGTGAGGCCGTCCCTAAAGAAGAAGCGAAAATGAGTCTGGGCCTTGAACAGGACATTTCATATGTTCTCTTCTTCGGTTTTGTCAGGGAGTACAAAGGCCTTGATTTACTCATAAACGCATTTGCTGACAAGCGACTGCGCAGCTTCCCGTTGAAATTGCTCATTGCCGGTGAATTTTACATCGACCCGAAACCATACACTGATTTGATCGCGAACCTTGGAATAGATAATTACGTTGAAATACGTAACAGCTTCATTCCCAATACCGAAATTGTTAACTATTTCTGTGCTTCGGATGTTGTAGCTCAGCCATACCGCGAAGCTACCCAGAGCGGCATTACCCAGATTGCCTACCATTTTAATAAGCCCATGATTACAACAAATGTTGGCGGACTTTCTGAAACAGTGCCTGATGGTAAGGTTGGATTTGTGGTTAACCCCGATAGCGCCGAGATAGCCAACGCACTGCGAAAGTTTTTCGACGAGCATCTTGAGCAAGAATTTTCAGCTGCTGCGGCAAAAGAAAAGTTACGCTTTTCCTGGGAGAATTTCACGAAAGTAATTGAAACGTTGGCAAAACAGATAAAACATTCATGAGATGGCAGTTATAAGAAGCAAAGCGCCCTTAAGAGTAAGCCTGGCAGGCGGCGGCTCCGATGTTTCGCCTTTCAGCGAAATGTTTGGAGGAGCAATTCTCAATGCTACTATTAACCTTTACGCTCATGCCAGTATTGAACCCGCTGACGATGGAATGATAACAATTGTGCTTGCCGACAGGAAGATTGAAACAACATTCGATGCTGCTGCGGTTCTGCCGGTTGACAGTGAAATGGTGCTGCATGCAGGTGTTTACAACCGCCTGGTGAAAGATTTTTTCCATAGGCCGCTTTCCTTCCGCATGATCACCAGTGTGGATGCTCCCCCGGGATCGGGATTGGGCACTTCGTCCACGCTCGTGGTGGCAATACTCGGAGCCTTTGCTGAATGGCAGAAGCTTCCGCTTGGCGAATACGATATTGCGCACCTTGCCTACGATATTGAACGTCAGGACCTTGGACTTGCCGGCGGTAAACAGGATCAGTATTCTGCAACTTTCGGTGGTGTTAATTTCATGGAATTCTCACAGGACGATAAAGTGATCGTTAACCCGTTGCGCATCAGGCAGATATACCTGGATGAATTATCGCACAACCTGGTATTATATTACACTGCAACTAGCCGTTCCTCGGCCGGGATTATCGAAGCCCAGCAACGCAATGTGCTCGACGGTAACAAGATATCTATTGATGCGATGCATCAGATGAAGAAACAAGCCGTCATGATGAAGGAAGCCCTGCTGCGCGGCAATTTGTGCGAAACCGGAGAAATTCTCGATTACGGCTGGCATCATAAAAAACTGATGGCCGACGAAATTACCAATCCTTTGCTGGAGCAGATATACACAACCGCCATGAAGAACGGGGCAACCGGCGGAAAAATATCCGGAGCCGGCGGTGGCGGATTTATGCTTTTTTACTGTCCCGGCAACACCCGGTATGCAGTTATTGAAAGCCTGAAACAATTCGGAGGCGAAGCCAGGCGTTTTGAATTCACCACATCCGGCTTGAGAACATGGAGCATCTGATAATTCAAGCAGGTTATTAAACTACAGAAAATGAATCAATTAATCAGGGATATTCTGCAACAATCCATATCAGTCAAGCAGGCGATCATTGATGATCAGGTGCTGATTAAAACCATTGAAACGGTTGCCGGTGAGATGGTAAAATGTTTCAGGAATGGGGGCAAAGTGCTCTTTTGCGGTAATGGCGGAAGTGCGGCCGATGCCCAGCACCTGGCAGCCGAACTTTCGGGCAGGTATTATTATGATCGCGACCCGCTACCGGCTGAAGCCCTGCATGTTAATACGTCCTTTCTTACAGCTGTTGCCAATGATTATTCTTTCGATGAGGTGTACGCCCGGATGGTGAAAGGAAGTGGCCGTAAAGGTGATATGTTGGTCGGTTTTTCGACTTCAGGTAATTCAGCCAATATTATCAGGGCATTCGAAGAGGCCCTGAAACTGGGGATGACAACCGTTGGATTTACCGGCAAATCGGGTGGCAAGTTGAAAGAGCAATGCTGTTACTTGTTGAATATCCCGAGCGATGATACACCAAGGATACAGGAAGCACATATTACAATAGGGCATATAATATGCCAGATCGTTGAATCAGAGTTGTTTCCACGTGAAAAATAACAGCTTATGAGAGATCCGATGCCGGACGCAATCATTCTTGCCGGTGGATTAGGAACAAGGTTACAGCAAACCGTTTCTGACCTGCCTAAAAGTATGGCGCCGTTAGGAGGGAGGCCATTCCTGGAATATCTGCTCAAATACCTGGAAAACAACTTTGTACAAAATGTGGTCTTATCACTGGGCTACAAAGCTGATTTGATTACAGAACATTTTGGTGCAGCTTACGGAAAATTGAATTTGTCGTTCATCGTTGAGGATGAGCCACTTGGCACCGGTGGCGCGGTAATGAAAGCGCTCGATCATACGTTCTCTGACAATGTTATTGTGTTGAACGGCGACACTCTGTTTGATGTTGACCTGCCTGAGATGCTTCAACAACACATAATTTCGAAAGCCCAGGTGACCATTGCCCTTCACGAAGTGCCTGATACCGGCAGGTATGGTGCTGTGATCACTAACAATGACGGCAGAATTGTTGCATTCCAGGAGAAGCAGTCCGGCACCGGACGTGGACAGATAAATGGCGGAGTATATATTATCAGGCGGGAATACCTGAAAACACTCAACCTGCCGGAGAAATTCTCAATCGAAAAAGATTTGTTCCAGGCTCACTTTAGTGATGTGTCATATTACGGTTATTATGGTAGCGGGTATTTCATTGATATTGGGATTCCGGCCGATTATAGCCGTGCCTGCGACGAACTTCCTGATATAATCCGGTTATGATAAGGCCATTTAAACCAGGCGCTGACTGGTCGTTGTTTCTCGACCGTGACGGGGTGATAA
This sequence comes from Bacteroidales bacterium, assembly GCA_035403045.1. Lineage (GTDB taxonomy): Bacteria > Bacteroidota > Bacteroidia > Bacteroidales > UBA4417 > UBA4417. The sequence continues at coordinate 5,683 of DAONEL010000079.1, read as the reverse complement.
ACCGCCGTATTCCAGACGATTATGTAAAGAAACCCGCGGATTTCGAATTCCTGCCAGGTGTCACCGAAGCGCTTGCCCGGTTCGCGGCGATGTTCAGGTATATAGTCATTGTAACCAATCAACAGGGCATCGGACGAGGCCTGATGACGGTAAATGAACTTGAACAGGTCCACAGTAAAATGCTGGCAGATATTGCTGATGCAGGTGGAAGAATCGATAAAATATACTTCAGTCCCGACCTGAAAGATTCCCGCAGTTTCACCCGTAAACCAGCTGTAGGAATGGGCTTAAAAGCCAGGAAAGAACTTGTTGGGCTCCGTTTCCGTGAAAGTATAATGGCAGGCGATACGGCTTCAGATATGCTTTTCGGCAAACGACTCGGTATGACGACAGTGCTTATTTCGCAGGATACCAGTGAGTTGCGCGTATGCTCTGAAATGGCTGACTATTCATTTCCTGATTTGATTAGCTTTGCCCGGGCGTTAGAGGTTGGGTAAGTGCTATCAGCTATTAGCTATTAGCTATTAGCTATTAGCTATTAGCTATTAGCTATTAGTTATTGGCTGTTGCCTGTTGGCTATTGGCTGTTGACTGTTGGCTAAAGCTTAATATCAAGAAGCTAAAGGCTTGGTTTCTGGTTCTTCATAAGCATTAAACTGTAGTAAACCATCCATGTAACGAACCCCTGAAACCTCAAACTTTAAACCTGAAACTTTAAACTCTCTTCTTTGACTCCGATATTAATCTTTACTGTTTTTCTTGCCTATACGGCGCTGCTGTTCCTGGTGACCTGGATCACCTCGCGCCGTGCTACGAATTTTTCCTTCTACCTTGGTAATAAAGCCTCGCCCTGGTTTGTGATTGCTTACGGTATGATTGGGGCATCATTGTCGGGAGTAACTTTTATGTCGGTACCGGGTTGGGTAGGGACCACGCAGTTCAGTTACCTGATGGTGATACTGGGCTATGTAGCCGGTTATGCAGTAATCGCTACTGTGCTGATGCCTTTGTACTACAGGCTGAACTTGACGACAATCTACACATACCTTGAGCAGCGTTTCGGATTCTGGTCGTATAAAACAGGGGCTTTTTTCTTCTTATTGTCAAGAACTATCGGGGCGTCGTTTCGTATGTTCCTGGTGGTTAATGTTTTGCAGGTATTTGTTTTTGATGCATGGCACGTTCCATTTGCAGCGACAGTTGCTATTTTCATTGCACTGATTATCATGTACACCTTCAAAGGCGGTATCAAAACCATTATTTGGACAGATACCCTGCAAACCACGTTTATGCTGGCAGCGGTCGGTATATCTATCTACCTCATAAGCAAGGATTTTCAATGGGGAATCAGGGATCTGTTTTCAAACGTGATCTCAAGCGATTACAGCAATGTGATTGTTACCGACTGGCACAGCAAGAGGCATTTTATCAAACAGTTTTTCAGTGGTATGTTCATCACCATTGCCATGACAGGCCTTGACCAGGAAATGATGCAGAAGAACCTGAGTTGCAGGAATATACACGATGCGCAGAAGAATATGTTTTCGTTTAGCCTGGTGCTGGTCTTCGTTAACCTGATGTTCCTTTTCCTTGGAGCTGTTCTTTTCCTCTATGCCGCTAAATATAACATAGCCATGCCCGAGCGCAGTGATAACCTCTTTCCGGTGGTTGCCCTGAAATACCTTGGGCCTTTTGCAGGGCTTACATTCATTATAGGGTTGATTTCTGCCGCATATCCCAGCGCCGACGGGGCACTCACATCGTTAACCACATCTTTCTCCATCGATTTTCTGGGACTTAACAAACGCGACGACCTGGATGAAAACCGGAAAAAGCGCATACGGTACTTTGTTCATATTTCATTTGCGTTGCTGTTACTGATCGTTATTGTCATTTTCAGGGCCATTAACGACATGGCGGTTATTGATAAGCTTTTTACGGTTGCAGGCTACACTTACGGGCCCTTGCTCGGGCTTTTCAGCTTCGGGCTTTTCAGCAAAAGAAGCGTGAAGGATCGCCTTGTACCATTCGTCGCGGCAGCTTCACCGGTCATATGTTATTTCCTCAGCGAATATTCCGAAGTACTTTTCGCTGGTTATAAATTTGGTTTCGAGTTGTTGATTCTGAATGGATTAATTACATATGCAGGTTTGCGGATTGTTAGTAACCGGCGGTAGTTGTTAATTTCTTTAAGGAAGATTAAGAGATTTACGGTAGATTATCTCTGCTGTAAAAGGGTAATTTTGCGGCTTTTAACCAAAACCAGTCATATGTCAAATGTTCGTTACAAAGCGCTCGAACTGGCAATCTCGCGCCCGAAAAGAGCTATTGAACTACCTTCAAATAAAGTTTCGGATTATTTCGGATCTCTTACTTTCAACAAAGCAGTGATGAGAGAATACTTGTCGAAGGAAGCCTACGACAAGCTCATCAGCGCCATTGAAAAAGGCGAAAAAATCGACCGCCGCGTTGCTGACCAGGTGGCTACAGCCTTGAAGTCATGGGCGATTTCAAAAGGCGCCACGCATTACACGCACTGGTTTCACCCGTTAACCGGGGCCACTGCCGAGAAGCATGATGCTTTTATGGTACCCACATCCGACGGTAAAGCTATTGAGGAATTCAGCAGCAACCAGCTGATACAGCAGGAACCTGATGCTTCGAGTTTCCCCAGCGGAGGTATCCGTAACACTTTCGAGGCCAGGGGATATACCGCATGGGACCCTTCGTCCACAGCATTTATCATGGATGACACGCTTTGTATTCCTACTATTTTTGTTTCATATACCGGCGAGGCACTTGATTACAAAACTCCTATGCTCAAGGCTTTACATGCCCTTGATAAGGAAGCTGTCGCTGTTTGCAAGTATTTCGACAGGAATGTTAATAAAGTGAATGCAACCCTGGGTTGGGAACAGGAATATTTCCTGGTGGATACTGCCCTTTATCATGCCCGCCCTGATATGGCGCTTAGCGGACGATCGCTTTTCGGGCATGCTTCGGCAAAAGATCAGCAACTCTCCGATCATTATTTCGGTACAATTCCGGAGCGGGTGGTTGATTTTATGACCGAATTTGAGTATGAAGCCCACCGTCTTGGAATTCCTGTAAAAACACGTCACAACGAAGTGGCTCCCAGCCAGTTTGAATGCGCCCCGGTTTTTGAAGAAGTGAATGTTGCCGTTGACCACAACCAACTTGTGATGCATGTGATGGAAAAAGTTGCTAAACATCACAATCTTACGGTTTTACTTCATGAAAAACCTTACCACGGCATCAACGGATCAGGGAAGCATAATAACTGGTCGCTGCAGACAAATACAGGTGAGAACCTGCTCTCACCAGGCAAAACGCCGAAATCGAACCTTAGGTTCCTTGCATTCCTTGTTAATATTGTCAAAGCTGTCGATTCATACGCTGACCTCCTGCGTATGGGCGTTGCATCAGCCAGTAACGACCTGAGGCTAGGCGCTCATGAGGCTCCCCCTGCCATCATGTCTGTCTTCATCGGTTCACAACTCACCGAAACGCTTGATGCTATTGAGAAAGGTTCAGAAAGAGATGCAACTGTGAATGGAAGCCATGAAGGAGCTGCCATTAACATTCCCAAGATCCCTGAAATACTTCTCGATAATACCGACCGTAACCGGACATCGCCATTTGCATTTACCGGCAATAAGTTCGAATTCAGGGCAGTAGGTTCATCAATGAACTGTGCAAAGCCTATGATTATTCTCAACCTGATTGTTGCAGAGCAGCTCAGGCAGTTTAAGGAGGAAGTTGATGCGCTCATTGCAAAAGGCCTCTCCATCGAAGATGCCGTTTACAAAATTATCCGTAAGTATATCAAAGAATCGAAGCGTGTACGGTTCGAAGGTAACAGCTATAGCGAAGAATGGCTTGAAGAAGCCAGGAAAAGAGGCCTTTCGAATATAGCTTCCACTTCTGACTCGGTTAAAACAATGCTCGACAGGAAGGTGATTGAGCTGTTTGACAGGCACAATGTACTTACCGAAAGAGAGATGCATGCCCGCTATGAGATCAACCTGGAGAACTACATTAAGAAGCTGCAGATTGAATCCAGGGTGATGGGCGATTTAGCCACTAACCACATCATACCCACGGCTATACGCTATCAGAATACACTCATCGAGAATGTGAAAGGGCTGCAGGAAGTACTTGACAACAAAACATTTGTACGCCTTTCAAACAACCAGTTGCTGAATATCAAGGAGATATCGGAACACATTTCGATAATCCGCACCCTGGTCAACGACATGATAGATGCGCGTAAACTGGCCAACAAGCAGACTGGTATCGCTGAGATGGCTGAAAGCTACAGAACGGGCGTATTGCCATTCTTCGACAAGATCAGGTACCATGTTGACAAACTTGAGTTCCTGGTTGACGATGAATTATGGCCTTTGCCCAAATACCGTGAGCTCCTGTTCATAAAGTAACCCGCTCAGGGTTTTTATTCAGCTGCCTGTTTCTCTCATGAAGCGGGCAGTTTTTTATTCTCCTGACTCAAGCCGGGCAACAATCAGCAGGTTCTGCCGTTAACTTTATAAGGGAAAACAGGCTTCAGGCAACTGATTCAACGGATCAGCAGCTAGCTTGTGCTGCTGTGTGCCCATTCTTTCTTATCTTTGAAAATGAAATGAACCCCGGGATATGCTTATGAAAAAATACCTGACATCAATTGTGACCTTTGCCGTTGTTTTGTGCTGCATTTCGATGCATTCAACAGCCCAGGTAAACGTAGTGAAAGTATCAGGGGAAAATGTAAATCCCCTGAGCGACGGGCTATTTTACTCACTTCCGCGCACCGTGATCAAGGTTGATCTGGTTGTTAATAAGATCACCAATGTAAAAGGCCCATACGCGGAGTTCGCCGATAAATACCTCGGTTTGTCGCAGGTAATTCTGACCAACAGTACCGAGTATTCGCTCTCCGAAATTCGGCTTTCAACATTCGAGGAATCAGATCCTTCGGAGTATTATTTTGTGCAAATTCCTGAAAAGTCGAAATCCAGGGAAGCCATCCAGCTCACTTTGAGCCAAATGGGCACACTGGTTGGCATAAGAGGCGGCGAAAGTTCCGGTGACCAGGGCAAAGGCGTAAAAATAGCCAGTTCGTCAGTTGAACTGAATGAACTGCCCAGCCCAAATACTTTTGAGAGGATCGATACCCTTATCAGGCGCATCAGTGTTGATACAACCATGATTGAACAACGGGTTTTCAAAAAGGTGACTGCTGCCAAAACCCCTGATCAGAAAGCCAAAGAAGCTGCTGATTTTATCATGAAGCTTGACGAAAGCAAATTCAACCTGATCAATGGTTATCAGGAAGTGAATTATGAAAAAGGCACGATGGAATTTATGTACAACCAGATGGAAGAGTTGATGAACGACTACCTTCAGATGTTCAAAGGTATAAGGATCGTTACTTCTGAGTCATACACCTTCACGGTAATTCCTGCAGCCGAAAGTGCCGGCAAGCCTTTTGTTCTCTGCAGGTTTTCTCCCGGCAAGGGGATATCAGATAAAAACGGCAATTCCGGCGATATTGTTCAGTTGCAGGTTGATCCTTCTAATTCGTTGCAACAGGTTAAAAATGTGATTTCTGAAAGGAATAAGGGTGAAAAAGCCAAGGGCCTTTACTACAGGATACCTGAGAAGG
>DAONEL010000078.1:0-12653 GCA_035403045.1 Bacteroidales bacterium | reverse complement strand
TAGAGCAGCAGCCTTCTAAGCTGCGGGTCGTAGGTTCGAATCCTACCGGGGTCACCTGATCACATAATAAAGAGCTGTAAATGAATATTTTACGACTCTTTTTCATTTCAAATGGAAAACACTGGTGCTATACACTGATTTTATTAATATTTAGGAAGATATCCCCTTGTTTTTTTGGGCAGAGTTGAATCTTAATACTCTCCTATTGCATTTAACCCCCGCTTTGCAAATTTCGCTTCCCCATTTCTAACCTGGCAGAATGGCCATTCGCTGCAATAGTATTCATGATAAACTTTGGCGTAGCCTGTAATTATCAATATTTCATTCAGGCATGTCCCATCAGGCAAAATGAGATGAGCCAACCGGCGGTCCTAAAAATCGGTTTCATTGCCAGGTTCAGAATAGATAGTAACAAGCGTGCCTGGTGGACATATCCTGCTAACAAATTCCTTTGATTGGGTGCCCATGTATCGAAGCAGTTCACCTGCCACCCTGGTTCTTGCTTCATCTTCCCTGAGTTTTCTGCCATACCTGGTTTCGGGTGCATCGATACCATATAACCGGATCTCTTTTTCTATCCTGGTGAACTTGCCTATTACTCTCAGGCTATCGCCATCAATAACTGCACTGACAATTTGCCATGTTTCTTCGATGATAGGTGCTTTTGCTTTTTTATAACATTGTTTTACAGCGTTTTAACAGTTAATTGGCTCTATCCCTGGCAAAATGATTGACATTGTATATCGCCAGAAGCGTAACATTCATCTTCTGTTCAAATTATTATATTCATTCACTGATAGGTGAAGCAGAATAACCTGAAAATTATAAGCGGTCACTTTGTGCCATATAGTCTCATTTAGGTCTCAAAGCCAGTGCTTTTTGCCAGTTCCACGCAGAACTCATCATTTCATTGAGGCCCTTCTCGGCTTTCCAGCCCAGCTCATCATTGGCAAAACGGGTATCAGCCCATACCATTTCAATATCACCCGGGCGGCGGGGAACAATTTTATAATTCAGTTTCTCACCACTGACCCTTTCAAATGAATTAATAACATCCAGCACCGAATAACCTGTACCTGTGCCTAAGTTGAAGATTTCGAGCTTAAGTTTGCTTTTGCCGCCCAGCATGCGTTCCACAGCAATAACATGGGCTTTGGCGAGATCAACCACATGAATATAGTCGCGGATGGCGGTTCCGTCTGGAGTATTATAATCATTGCCGAAAACGCTGAGGCATTCACGGAGCCCGATTGCAGTCTGAGTGATGAAAGGCACCAGGTTACTGGGCACTCCCAGGGGTAATTCACCTATCAGGGCACTCTCATGCGCTCCAATCGGGTTAAAATATCGTAAGGCAATGGCATGGATGGGGTGCGAACCGGTAACAAACCGGAGAATTTCTTCACACATCTGTTTGGTATTACCATAAGGTGACCAGGCAGGTTTGATCGGCGCCTTCTCGGTTACCGGCAATTCATCCGGTTGTCCATATACAGTGCAGGAGGATGAAAAAACCATATGGGATATCCCGTGTGTTTTCATTCCTTCCAAGAGGTTGATCAGCGACTGCAGATTGTTCCTGTAATAATCCAGCGGTTTTTCCATGGATTCGCCCACTGCCTTGAGTGCTGCAAAATGGATGATACCGTCAATTTCAGGAGTACGATTGAAAAAATCAGCGGTTAGTGAAGCGTCCGCCAGGTCGAATTGCTCAAAACCCGGCAAAATGCCGGTGATTGATGCTATATTTTCGAGCACATCTATTGAGGAGTTGGAGAGGTTATCCACAATAAGCACATCGAAGCCGCTTTGCTGCAGTTCAACAACGGTGTGCGATCCGATAAATCCTGTACCGCCTGTTACTAATATCTTTTTTTTGCCCATTCTATCATTCCAGTGTTATCTGAGTTTAGTTACAATTAATTTTTTGTAATACCAATTTGATCAGAATTGATTTTATTGACCACAGGTTTCAATACTTCCGGCCCGCCTCCGCATTCACTCTGCACCGCTTACAAGATTGACTGTTCCCAGTATCAGAGGATCGATTTGAAATACGCGATGGTTTTCCGGAGGCCTTCTTCCAGTTGAATCTTAGGCTCCCAGTCGAGTTCTTTTTTAGCCAGGCTGATATCGGGTTGTCGCTGCATTGGATCATCAGCCGGAAGTGGCATTCGGACGATCTTCGATTTCGAACCGGTGAGATCAATTACTTTCTCAGCCAGTTCGAGTATTGTAAATTCATTGGGATTGCCAATATTCACCGGGCCGGTAAATTCGTCCCTCGATCCCATCATGCGCAACATTCCTTCCACAAGGTCATCCACATACTGGAAACTCCGGGTTTGCCGGCCGTCGCCATAAATGGTGATGTCCTCACCCTGCAGCGCCTGCATGATGAAGTTAGAGACTACTCTGCCGTCATGCGGATGCATGCGGGGACCGTAAGTATTAAAGATGCGTATGATCTTGATTTTGACATTGTTCTGTTTATTGTAATTTACAAACAGTGTTTCGGCCGAACGCTTGCCTTCATCGTAGCACGACCGCTCTCCGATAGGATTTACGTGGCCCCAATAGGTTTCTACCTGCGGATGAATCTGGGGGTCTCCATAAACTTCACTGGTTGAGGCCTGCAGAATTTTTGCTTTAATCCTTTTTGCCAGCCCCAGCATGTTAATAGCCCCCATCACCGAGGTTTTCATTGTCTTTATAGCATTATACTGGTAATGAATCGGCGAGGCCGGACAAGCAAGGTTGTATATTTCATCCACTTCGATGAAGAAAGGCATCGTAACATCATGCCTTATCAATTCAAAATACGGATTGCCAAGCAAATGGACAATGTTTTGCTTTTGCCCGGTAAAATAATTATCCAGGCATACAACTTCATTGCCTTCCTTTATAAGGCGGTCGCAAAGGTGCGAGCCTACAAAGCCCGCACCTCCGGTAACCAATACTTTCTTTCTGATCATATTTAATGCTTTTTTAGGTTTGGCAAGAGTGCCTGCCAATATCATTTCTAAGGTATAGTCGCTTTAAATGGTTGTGTTAACCCCGATACAGAAATAATCGAAACCGTTACGCTTCATCTCACCCTGGTCATAAATATTGCGTCCATCAAATACTGCAGGAGTGCTGAGCAGTTTCTTCATAATCTTCAGATTCGGGAATTTGAACTCCGGCCATTCAGTTACCAGGGCAAGGCAATCGGCATCTATCAGTGTTTCATACTGATCTTCTGAATAAACGATACTATCGCCTAAATGATGCTTTGCTTCTATCATAGCCACAGGATCGTACGCTTTAACATTGGCTCCGGCTTCCAGCAGCTTCTTGATAATAACCAGCGAAGGAGCTTCACGCATATCGTCGGTTTGAGGTTTGAATGACAATCCCCAGATTGCAATCGTTTTCCCTTTGAGGTCTCCTTTGAAATACTCCATAATTTTATTGAACAGCACTGATTTCTGATCATGGTTTACGGCTTCAACTGCTTTCAGCACGCGAAGTTCGTATTTGAACTGATGGGCTGTTTTTATGAGAGCCTGAACATCTTTTGGGAAACATGAACCGCCATAACCTATTCCGGGGTAAATGAACTTAGTGCCAATGCGCGAATCGGAACCAATACCTTTTCGAACCATATTAATATCAGCCCCTACAATCTCGCAAAGATTGGCGATATCATTCATAAAGCTGATTTTGGTAGCCAGCATTGAATTGGCCGCGTATTTGGTCATTTCGGCTGAGGTGATGTCCATAAATATGACGGGGTGGCCATTGAGGGTGAATGGCTTGTAAAGGCTTTTCATCAGATCTTCAGCTCTTGGAGAGTCTAATCCCACAACAATGCGGTCGGGTTTCAGAAAATCTTCAATGGCTGCTCCTTCTTTCAGGAATTCGGGATTTGAGGCCACATCAAACGGTATAGTAACACCACGTTTTGTCAGTTCTTCCTGGAGAGTGGCCTTCACTTTTGCTGCAGTGCCAACCGGAACGGTGCTTTTTGTAACAACCAGCAGGTAATCCTTCATATATTTACCGCATTCGCGGGCAACGTCAAGTACATATTTCAGGTCGGCACTTCCGTCTTCATCCGGAGGAGTTCCCACGGCAATAAATAACGCATCGCAGTATTCCAGTGCTTCTGCAATTTTGGTCGTAAAATTCAGGCGGCCTTTTCTCATGTTACGGTGCAACATTTCTTCCAGTCCAGGCTCATAGATTGGCACAATTCCTTTCTTCAGGTTATCGATTTTTTTCTGATCGATATCGACGCATACGACATCAATCCCTACTTCTGAGAAACATGTACCGGTAACAAGACCGACATAACCGCTTCCGACTATTGCTACTTTCATATTGTGAACTTTAAAGGTTGGATCTATTTCTGATTACTAGTAATTACATTGACCAATTATGTACCATAAGCTTATAACACTCATATTCAAGCTGGTAGAATTGATATATGGATGTGTTTTGTGCAAAATTGAGGTATAGTCTCTTGTTTTTACAATAAGGTAAAATTACTAAATAATTAATTGTGACAAATCGTCTGAGCTGGGTTTAACAACAGTGTGCACAAATGCAAAAATCATCGGCTCTTTATTTGCATCAGGTTGCTGTAAGTAAATATCTAATATACAGTATATCTGATTGTTAAATATAATAAGGTGCAAACGGAGAGATATTTAATAATCCTTCAGGGGTCACATGAAACAGACAATACGCTGGTGAATTTCAACCAGCTTTTTTTTTATTATATACCTTATTATTACATAAAATCAAACAAACACAACTCCACTTGTGATCAGTACGCAGTATTCTTATACTATTCCCGTCATGTTATATCCGCGTGGATCAATTCAAAATTTGAAGTATGAACCCAATCATGAGATGCGGGAGATTATGCAATCTTGAATACCAGTGTACCATTCAAACAGGGCTTGTTACTCATCTTTGCTTTAAATACTCATCATAAATTATAAGATTAATACTATAAACTAAATCATCTTTTGTTATTAATAATCATTTCTTATAAATGCCTGTATCTCTCTATTATCTAAGCATACATGAGTCAAAGGATAATAATGTACAAGGCAGAATGCCGTTTTCATAATCAATTTATTGTCATAAAGAGATAAAAAAGTATTACTCAACAGGCAATAGCAGAACTATATTTGGGGTATTAAAAAACCTAACCAGTTATGCAAAAGAAACTACTCAAAGCAATCGCTTTAATGTGCGTTGTTGCGTTGATATTTTCGTCCAACGTTTTTGCCCAGCAGACAAAAACGATAACGGGAACCGTTTATGGCGAAAATAATGCAACATTGCCTGGTGCAACCATCAAGGTTAAGGGTACAACCGTTGGCACCATTTCCGATTTAGACGGAAAATTCACTTTACAAGTACCCGCATCTGCCAAAACCCTGGAAGTATCGTTTGTGGGGATGGAAACTCAGGATGTAGCCATCACCGGTGCTCCTCTAAAAATCAATCTGACATCCAGTACTACAGCCCTGAGCGAAGTAGTGGTAATCGGGTATGGCACGGTGCGAAGGAACGAAGTAACATCAGCTATTTCTTCGGTAAACCAGAAAGAGCTGAAAAACCTCCAGGTGACCGGTGTTGACCAGGCGATGCAGGGGAAACTTGCAGGTGTTACCGTAACCAATAACTCGGGCCAGCCCGGTGGCGGGGTTGCACTCCGTGTCAGGGGGCTCACTACAATCAACAGCAATGACCCGCTAATCGTAATTGACGGCGTTCCCTTCACCACCAATACCGTGGAAAGCTCGGGCTACGACGGATTAGGCGGTGGACGCGGCCAGGTGGGTAATAGCTTCCTCTCTAATATCAACCCGAATGATATTGAATCAATCGACGTACTAAAAGATGCTTCAGCACAAGCCATTTACGGTTCGCAGGCCGCCAATGGCGTCATCATGATCACCACCAAGAAAGGCCGTGCAGCCGACGGAAAAGTTACGTATGATGGCAATTTTGGCGTAAGCCAGATCACTCAGCGTCTTGATGTGATGAACCTCCGTGAATTTGCCGAATACCAGAATGGCGTACTTGCCGAAACAGGCCAGACACTTACACCTGAATTTGCCGACCCGTCGCTGCTTGGTGAAGGCACCAACTGGCAGGAAGCAATTTTCAAAAACGGCTATACCAAAAATCATTCGTTGAGCTTCTCGGGTGCCAAGGACAGAACTTCCTATTATGCTTCAGCCGGCTACCTCGACCAGACAGGAACCATTGAAGGTTCGGACTACAAGCGCTATTCCACCCGCTTTAACCTCGATCACCAGGTAAAAAGCTGGCTGAATTTCGGCGTTAGCTCCAACATTATGAGAAGTATCCAAAATGTTGCTCTCGCCGATAATGCTCCTTCGGGAACCATCTGGCTTGCCTGTATTCAAAACCCTCTTATCCCGGTGACAAATGTTGACGGCACATGGGGAGGCGGTGAAACTGTAGGAGGCACATCATACTCACAGGATAACCCGGTGGCCAATAGCAAAAGCCGCGGCAATGAAGTTGTGCAGAACCAGATTTTCGGAAACATATATGCTGAACTGAAATTCCTGAAAGACTTTTCACTCAGGAACGAAGTTTCCTATTCACTCGGCAACCACAACAACAAAGCCTACCAGCTTGGGGTTGATATAGGCCCGCGCGAACTCCGCAGCACCCTGATCGACAGTAGGCAAAACAGCTATTATTATGCAGTTCGCAATTACCTCAACTACAATAAAACAGCAGGCAAACATTATTTTGGAGCCACAGCCGGCCACGAAGCACAATTTTCATACTGGGAGCAGATTACCGGCCGCAAAATGGACCTCACCAATAATATTCTTGACCTCACAGCCGGAAGCACCGACCAGACAACCTGGGAACTCAACGGCGGCAAAGGCGATTGGGCTATGGAATCCTACTTCGCCCGCGGCAATTACATGTTTGATAACCGTTACTCATTATCAGTAAGTTACAGGGCTGATGCATCGTCAAGATTCGGCCCAAATAACAAATGGGGCTATTTCCCCGGTGTATCACTGGGTTGGACAGTAACCAACGAAAAGTTCTTTGAACCAGTCCAGAACGTCGTCAACTACTTGAAAGTCAGATTAGGTTATGGTAGTGTTGGAAATCAAAACCTGCCTTCAGGGGCACCGGCTCCTCCATATACTTCCTTAGTACAAATATGGCCAGGCCCGGCTGGATTTGGATCAATAAACGGCGTACCTTCAAATTACGTAGCAGGCATCTCCAACCCTGACTTAAGCTGGGAAAAAGTAATCACTTCTAACATAGGTATCGATATGAGCTTCTTCAAAAGCCGTATCGAACTGACTTTGGATCTCTATAAGAAGGTAACCTCTGACATGCTTCTTTTTACAACCGGCCCCACATTCCTTGGTATCGGTTCTGCCTGGAACGACCTGAAAGCCCCGATCGGTAATGTTGGCCAGATGACCAATAAGGGTTTCGACATCAGCCTTACAACCCGCAATTTTGTGAAGAATGACTTCAACTGGACAACATCGTTGGTTATCTCGCATTACAAAAATACACTCGACAAACTGCGTAACGAAAGCTCTTCTCTCACCGGATCAGTTTATTATGCTCAGAACCAGATCACTTATACAACTCCCGGCCATGCCCTTGGTTCATTTTACGGCCTGGTATATGATGGAATCATGAGAACCCAGGAAGAGCTCAACGCTTCATACCCGCAGTTCGGTTCACCCAAGGACGAAACCCATACATGGCTCGGCGATGTCAGGTATAAAGACCTGAATGATGACCAGGTAATTGATGAAAAGGATATGACCTACATTGGAAGCCCTGTTCCTGACTTCACCTTTGGTTTTACCAATACATTGAATTACAAGAGCTTCGATCTTTCGTTGTTCCTGCAGGGCAGCTATGGCGCCGAGATTTACAACTTCCTGAAATGGCAGCTCGAAAAACTGGATAACTCATACAACAACCAGCTTGCAACGGTTCTCGACAGGTACACTGCCGAGAACACCGATGGCAGCCTGCCCCGCTTTACTGCCTCCAACTCAAACAATACATACACCTCCGACCGTTATATTGAAGATGGATCATACCTCCGCATCCAAAACCTTACTATTGGATACAAACTTCCCACCAACATTATATCGCGTGTGAAAATGACAAACCTCAGGGTTTACATGTCGGCTCAAAACCTCTATACTTTCACAAAATACACAGGTTATGATCCCGAAATCGGAGCCTTGGATAACGGCATTTTGCTCATGAATGTTGACCAGGGACACTATCCAAATCCAAGGACAATCACTTTTGGTATTAATGTCGAATTTTAATACCACCATGTTGGATACACTATAAAACCCAAAGAAAAATGAAAAAGAAAATCATATACTTAATTGCAATACTGGCTATATCAGTGGCCTCTTGCTCTAAAGATTTTAGCGAAAGGGAATCATTGGACAGTGTTGATGTTGCTAAGACATGGAATACTGCTGATGAAGTAAGGGCTACAACCAGTACACTTTACAGCGGTTTACCATGGGCCGGCTTCACCAGCCGTGCCATGGATGACATCGGTGATGTTATGTCCGGAAATTCTCATTCCTATGAAGGAAACGGCGATTACCGTGCATTTGTTGTCTTTTCGCAATCAGCTACAACTGCTCTGGTTGGCAATTGCTGGACATCTTTCTACAAAGTAGGCGGATGGGCAGCTTCGTACCTCAGAGCATTCGAAATGAAGAAAACCCTGGGTGGTGATCCGGCTATTCTCGATCCTGCTATTGCTGAATGCCGTTTTATGCTTGGCGTCACTTACTTCTATATTGTACGCGCTTTTGGTGATGCCCCCATCATCGATGATCCCGGAAAGGTTGCCCTGGAAGGAAATTACAACATTCCGAAATACCTTAAGGCTGATGTACTTCGCTATGCCATAGAACAGATGACCCTGGCCGAGGAAGGCCTCCCTGAAACTGACGTTCCGGGCCGTGTCACCAAATACGCTGCAAAAGCTTACTTAGCCAAAATGTATCTTTACAACAAGGATTACGCAAATGCCGCTGCTAAAGCTCAGGAAGTGATTGGCTCAGGGAAATACGATCTCGTATCTACCGAACTGTATGACGATATGTTCAACAGCAGCTCGATGAACAATAACATTGAGTCCATCTTTGCCATTCAGTATCAGCTCACGCAGAACCCCTGGGGCGCAGGCAACCAGTTGCAATGCGACCGCGGCCCCAGTAATCTGAATACCTCTGAATCGAGTATGTGGGAACTTTTCAGGCCTTCGCTTGATTTCATGAAAGCCTGGGAACCTGGTGATCTCCGTCGCCCTGCCACAGTAATGGAACATGGCTGGTCCCATCTTTCATGGAAACCCACCAATGCTGACGCTCTGTACAATGCCTTCATGGCTAACGGCTTTGTTTACGACACCATTCAGGATGCGGCTCATGGCGGCAATCTTAATGCCACAAGGTCAAATATTGCCAAATATGTGGTTGGTCCGGGATCAGCCTTTGGCGGCGAGCCTGTCATCGGCATGAATACCGGCCAGAACTTCATGATGATGCGTTATGCTGATGTACTTCTTATTTATGCAGAAGCTATCCTTGGCGGAAATTCATCAACCAGTGATGCCGGTGCCATTGATGCTTTCAATAAAGTACGCACCCGTGCCGGTCTAGCAGCCAAATCATCGATCACAATCGACGATATAATGAAAGAACGCCGTATGGAGTTTGCATTTGAAGGTGATTACTGGTACGATATTCAGCGCCAGGGTTTTGCAAAAGCAAAGCAGATCATCGAAGCACAAAACCGCGGAGCTGTAGGCTCACCACTTTACGTGACCTTTGGTGAGAACTACATGTATCTCCCGATCCCGGCCAGCGAAATTCTACAGGACCCTGAACTGGCAAATCCTGCTGTTCCTTACTACACTGGTAAATAACCTTAAAACTCAATGAAAATGAAAAAGATATCAGCATATATTTCGCTACTGTCGGTTATTCTTTTCGCTATCGCTGTTACTTTCAGCGCTTGTAAAAAAGACACTGACGGCAGTCCTGACATAAGCGCCGGCACTCCTGTTCTCAGCACTGTAGCACCTACTGCAGGAGCTGGCGGAGCAGTTGTGACCGTTACAGGTACTGGCCTTGGAAAAATTGTCAGCATTGTTTTTGAAAACGGAAGTGTCCCGGCTACATTCCAACCCAATCTGAATACCGAATCAGCCATTATCTTCCGTGTTCCTATGCTGGCTGAGGGCGGTAACCAGAACATTATCCTCACCAATATCGAAGGCAAGACTTTATCAGTTCCTTTCGATGTGTTGCTGCCTCCTGCCATTTCTTCAGTGTGGCCTACTGATTTCCAGGCCGGATCCACAGTTACCATTACGGGTAATAACCTCGCTGATGTAACCGATGTTGTAATCAATGGCACCACCGATGCTGCTACAATTGTCTCAAAAACTCTTACCCAACTTGTGATAACGATGCCAGCATCGGAAGTTAATTCCGGAAAACTGGCAATAACAAATTTAGCAGGTACAACTGTTACAGAACAGGCATTGGTTAACATTGATAAAGCCGTACAGGTGTTTACCGACGACCTTATGAATGGATTCCAAAGCTGGTCATGGGGTGGTGTATATGAGCCATCAACAGATTACGTTGTCTGTGGAACTAAATCCATGAAAACTGCTTTTGATGCAGGTGGTTGGGGTGGACTACAGATGGGTAATCCCGGTTCAATTGATGTATCCGGATGCCGCTACTTTACTTTCTGGGCTAAAGGTGCAGATGTTGATTTCGATGTTCAGGTAACAATCAATTGGGGCCCTTGGCAAAGCTTCACAATTCCTGCCGGCACCTGGACATACTTCAAATATGACCTTAATACAGCTGGTTGGACAGGTTTAGCTGCTGTTAATAATGTCACATTCCAGATTAAAGGTGCGGATAAAACATTTTATTTCGACAATATCGTATTTATTAAAGAGTAGTTTTCTGTTGATTTAGGGTTAGTTTGGCAGCCTGGTTCATGTACAAGTGCCTTGTCCATTGAACCAGGCTTCTTTTTGTCAACTCCCGAATCATATCACAGTTTATCTTAGCAGAAGTTTTAAGCCTGCCGGTATAATTTGTAACTTAAACACCTGAATGCAACATGAGGCCTAAGCTGCTTACACTTATTATATTGACCTGCCTGAAACTTTCAACATTCGGGCAGCAGCAAGGCTTTTTCCTTAACGACTGGCAACCTGAAACGATCAGCACTCCGTCATTCAGCGACCAGGAGCAAACAACCGAACCGGCCACTGTATCCGTAAAAGTGTTGTGGGGAGATACCATCACCAAAATATCTCCTTACCTTTTTGGTGATAATGCTAACCTCTGGACAGGCTGTATGTCAGATAATCTGGAACTTATGCAGCATATGTCCGATCGCCGGATGGGGGTTCTCCGCGGCCCGGCCGGGAGTGTATCAGATGCATTTTTCTGGAACCGCTCAGTTAACACACCACCGGCCGACGTGCCTGCAAAAATTTACAATTCCGGCCAACTTGTCAATTTCGGGCCATGGTATGGCATCAGGCCAAACTCTGGAGATAATTGGACTATGGCAGTTGATTCATTCTACCGCATACTTGACCAGACGAGTGTAACCGGGATGCTCACCGTAAATTACGGTTATGCCCGTTATGGTACAGGCCCTGCACCGGTAGCCACAGCCGCTCACATGGCAGCCGACTGGGTGCGCTATGACAATGGCCGGACGAAATTCTGGGAAATAGGCAATGAAGTTTTCGGCAGTTGGGAAGCCGGCTACCAGATTGATCCGGCGCTGAACCAGGATGGTCAACCAGCCTTTATCACGCCTGCGCTGTATGCACAACACTGCCTGGTTTTTATTGATAGCATGAGAGTAGCCGCCGCC
The DNA here is from genome assembly GCA_035403045.1 of Bacteroidales bacterium. Lineage (GTDB taxonomy): Bacteria > Bacteroidota > Bacteroidia > Bacteroidales > UBA4417 > UBA4417. The sequence goes on along the minus strand of DAONEL010000078.1, from coordinate 668 downwards.
CAGGCAGGGGTTGACATTAAAATTGGCGTTGTGATGCTCGATGCTTACAGTTCGGCACAGTCAACCTGGAACAAAGATGTTGCCGCCGTGGCAGGCGATGTCGCTGATTTTTATGTGGTGCACAGCTATTTCACACCATGGAACCAAAATTCCACGCTCGAAACAATCTTAAACTCATACCGACGCGTTGAAGAAATAAAAAACTATGTATATGCTGAAGTGGACAAAGCCGGTAAGCCCCATCTTCCACTGGCATTAACCGAATACAATATTTTTGCGACAGGTTCAAACCAGCCGGTCTCTCATGCCAATGGAATGCATGCTGTGATGGTTATTGGCGAAACCTTAAAAAAAGGATTCGGAGCAGCCTTGCGCTGGGATCTGGCTAATGGCTGGGATAACGGCAACGATCACGGTATGTTTTCGTACGGAAATGAACCGGGAGTGTTGAAGTACGCTCCGCGTCCCGCTTTCTATAATCTTTATTTCATGCGCAAATTTACCGGCGACGTATTGCTGAACTCAACCATCAGGGGTGATACCAATGTGATTGTTTACCCCATGGCGTTTTCATCGGGCCAGGCATCATTTGCCATTGTGAACCGGGGGCGCAACGATGAAGTTATCCGGATCAATATCAAGGATTTTAAGTTTGGATCAAGGTATTA
>DAONEL010000077.1:0-13183 GCA_035403045.1 Bacteroidales bacterium | reverse complement strand
CAATGCCTGCCGCATCAAGGTTGGAAGCGGGTTCGTCGAGAAGCACAAGCGGAACATCGCTCAATATAGCCAGGGCAAGCTTTACACGCTGCTTCATCCCCGAAGAATAATATTTCAGCGCCTTGTTCCTGCTGCGCCCTAACCTCGTGATTTCTATAAACTGCTTAGCATCAGTATTATTCCTGAACTTCCTGAATTTCAGGTGAAAGGCCACCATCTCCTCAAGGGTAAACTCTTCGATGAGTTCCATGTAAGGACCTGAAATTGAAACATAACGGTATATATCTTCAACCGGCAGTTCAGTCCCGTCAATTTTGTAGCTGATAGTCCCTGAGCTCGGATGCAGATGCCCGGAGATGATCTGCAGCAGCGTAGATTTCCCCGAACCATTGGAACCCAGTATTGCATAAGCATTTCCGGAGGTAAAGCTATGGCTCACATTCCTGAATATCCATTCAGAATTGTACCGGCGGCTTATTTTGTCCAGGGTTATGTTCAATGGTTAATGGTTAATTGGTTATTGGAAAATGGTTAATAGTTAATGGAAAATGGTTAATGGTTAATAGTTAATGGAAAATGGTTAATGGTTAATTGGTTAATGGAAAATGGTTAATGGTTCTTTCAAACCGGGAGAATTGCCGGGTGTAACTAATTCTTAATTCGTTTGTTTGAATTCTCAACTGTTTATCCGTTCCTATCCATCTTATGAAAGGCTCAGGATTTCAATCCCGATAGTCCCGATAGCTATCGGGATCGGGACTCAAACTCTCTAATCTCTTCCCGAAGTATAACCTCTCATAATTCCCCGGGTGGACCTTGAAATAAAGGAAATTATCTCGTCGCGCTCAGCTGTGGGTGGCATGGTGGTCTCAATAACGCCCAGGGCCTGGCTCACATTGTAGCCTTTCAGGAAGATGATGCGGTAGATATCCTGGATTTCATTGATTTTTTCGGAAGAGAATCCCCGCCTGCGCAAGCCAATGCTGTTGATTCCGACAAACGAGATAGGCTCGCGGGCAGCTTTGGTGTATGGCGGAACATCTTTGCGCACAAGCGCGCCACCCGAAATCATTGAATGCTGACCGATGCTTACAAACTGGTGCACAGCCGAATGCCCTCCTATGATTGCCCAGTCCTCCACCGAAATATGCCCTGCCAGCGCCACCGAATTTGCAAGGATGCAGTTGTTGCCGACCACACAGTCGTGGGCAATGTGTGCATAAGCCATGATGAGGCAGTTATTGCCGATCACTGTTTCCCAGCTTGCCTTTGTCCCCCTGTTCACCGTGACAAATTCACGGATGGTGGTGTTGTCGCCAATGCGGACGACTGTTTCCTCGCCGGCATACTTGAGGTCCTGGGGAATGGCAGCAATTACGGCGCCCGGAAATATCCGGCAGTTTTTGCCAATGGTGGCGCCTTCCATGATGGTGACATTGGAACCAATCCAGGTTCCTTCGCCAATTTCAACATTCTTTTCGATGTTGACGAAAGGCTCAATTACTACATTCTTGGCAACTTTTGCCTGGGGATGGACGTATGCTAGAGGCTGGTTCATAGTTATTCAGGTTTGGTATCAGGAGTTTTCTTCCTGACGATCTGTGCCATGAGTTCGGCCTCAGTGACAAGAGTATTGTTTACGTATGCGTTTGCCTTGGTATGGAAAATTCCGCGCCTGACGGGCGAAATAAGTTCGAGTGCTAGAAACAGCGTATCGCCAGGTACTACTTTATGCCTGAATTTTACGTTATCGATCTTGAGAAAATATGTGGCATAATTCTCGGGATCAGGCACATTGTGAAGCGCCAGTATGCCGCCTGTCTGAGCCATGGCTTCAAGCTGCAGAACGCCGGGCATCACCGGTTCATCGGGGAAATGGCCTGTAAAAAACGGCTCATTCATGGTAACGTTCTTCAATCCGATGACATGATTATTACTGATTTCAAGGATCTTGTCAATCAGCAGGAATGGAGGCCTGTGCGGCAGGAAGCGTTTAATATCGTTGATATCGTAAACGGGTGTTTTGTATATATCGAACGAAGGTTTTTGCTTCGACTGCATCACCTGCTCACGGACCAGCTTTGCAAAACTGGTATTCACCGCATGGCCCGGGCGCGTAGCAATCACATGTCCCCTGATGGGCATACCGATGAGTGCCAGGTCGCCAATAACGTCAAGCAGCTTATGGCGTGCAGGTTCGTTGTGATGACGCAGTTCCAGGTTATTGAGAATACCCTCTTTCAGCACTTCAATTTTTTCTTTACCGAAATATTTTGCAAGCCTGTCCAATTCCGGCTGACCAAGCAGCCTGTCGACAAACACGATGGCATTGCTGATATCACCGCCTTTTATCAGGTTGTTGGCTATCAGGTACTCCAACTCGTGAAGGAAAACAAATGTGCGGCAATTGGCCACCTCGCTGCTGAAGTTGGAAATATCGTCGAGTGAGGCGTATTGTGTACCAAGGATGCGCGATTCGAAATCGATCATGGTCGATACCCGGTACTTATCTTCGGGCACAAGAATCATTTCGCTTTTGCGGTTGGGATCGGAGTAGGTGAGTGTCGTCTGAACCTCGAAATATTCACGTTCGGCATCCTGCTCCACTTTGCCTGCTGCCGTCAGCGCTTCTACATAAGCGGCAGCACTGCCGTCCATGATAGGCATTTCAGCACTGTCGACATCAATTAGAATATTGTCGATGCCCATACCTACCACTGCTGCAAGAGTGTGCTCGATGGTTGAAACCCTTACTCCCTGGTGCTGAATTGTTGTTCCCCTGGAGGTATCCACAACATAATCGGCGATAGCATCAATCACAGGCTGGCCTTCCATATCAATGCGGCGGAATTTAATGCCATGCCCGGTACCTGCAGGCCTGAAAGTAAGGTTAACGTCCTGCCCTGTATGCAATCCGGCACCCGACAGGCTTACCGGCTCTTTTATCGTGCACTGTTTTTCAATCATTCCTGTTGGTTTTCGTTATCTGTTAGAATAACCGTTCTCTTACTTTTTCTCTTGCCCGTTTGTAACTTCGGCCAGTTTCTTTTCGAGTTCAGATACTCTTTGAACAAGTTTTTCAAGGTTATTGAAGATAGCTATCGATCTTCTGAATCTTCCTATTTCAATGGCAGGGGCTCCAAGCAAAATAGTTCCAGGTTTGGTCACATTGTTAGGAACACCAGCCTGGGCGCCGATTTTTACATCGTCAGCTATTGATATGTGCCCGGCAAAACCTACCTGACCGCCAATCATGCAGTTACGTCCCACCCGTGTGGAGCCGGCAATGCCTGTTTGAGCTGCAATCACGGTATTTTCACCCACCTCGCCATTATGCCCGACCTGTATCAGGTTATCGAGCTTCACTCCTTTCCGGATAGTGGTCGAACCCATGGTAGCCCTGTCTATTGTAGTATTGGCGCCAATTTCAACATTGTCCTCTATGATCACGTTCCCGATCTGGGCAATTTTCATGTAGTTATTATCGTCCTGAGGCGCAAATCCAAAGCCGTCGGCTCCCAGCACAACACCTGCATGAATTGTACAGTTTTTACCAATCTCGCAATCATGGTAAATTTTAACTCCCGGGTAAAGGATAGTGCCTTCGCCAACCTTTACATTATCACCAAGATAGACCTGCGGATATATTTTTACATCATCAGCAATCACCACATTTTCACCAACATACACAAATTCGCCGATAAAAATATCTTTCCCTGTTTTGGCAGAAGCTGAAATAAATGCCAGGCTGCTGATGCCGGTGCGTGGTTTGTACATTTTACTGTACATATCGAGAAGCACTGCAATGGCTGTGTATGGGTCGTCAACCTTGATGACTGAACAGGGAAGCGGCTGTTCGGCCTTAAAATCACTGCGGATAATGACCACCGCAGCCTTTGTTGTGTAGATGTAAGGTTCGTACTTAGGATTTGCCAGGAAACTCAGTGATCCCGGTTCGCCGTCCTCTATTTTTGAAAGTTTTGTAATGACAATTTCAGGATTACCTTCAATTATGCCGCCGATCATTGCGGCTATCTCCCTGGCCTTAAATTCCATGCGAAGGAATGTTTTCGTTGATAATTAAGAGATGACAAATTTCCGTTGCAAAGATAGGAATTTAACTTTTAGTTAATATTCTGTATCACTCACTTAAGCTATATGTTATTAACCGTTTCCGGGAATAAGTGCCTTGGGGTAACTGACGAAGTACTTGGTTACCGTTTTCGAAAGTATGGCGACGTTTAACTGGTCGGATGCTGAAGCAATATCTGTAATATTACCTTTCTTGTCAACAATATTGATCTTGTCGCGAAACGGGATATAGGCATCGTTGGCTATACTTCCTGTGAAGATAAAATACCCGCTTTCCTCTTCATCAAAGCCCATAAGTTTATTCAGACTTTTTTTCAGGTTTTCGGTATACTCCGCATCAAACGGCTCCGATCGAAGTTCAACTCGTGGCAGTGTTCTGTAAACCAATGATTTACTTAACTCCGAAAGCACCCTGTCTTCATGTACTGTCCATACCTTGATGGCCGAAAAAATGTCGAAATCGTCGAGCTGCGAGAAGAGTTCAAGTACGTTGGGATCCAGGCGGAAATCATCAGCGCTGATATGGTTAGCCAGGAAGAAAGCCAGTGCCGGAGATGCAAAAAGAGTAACGCCTTTTTCGCTGAGATATTTCGCCCTGCGCAATATGTTAACCAGCGTGTATTCTGCTGCCAGCACCGTTTTATGAAAATATACCTGCCAGTACATGAGCCTGCGTGCCACCACGAATTTTTCGACAGAATAGATGCCTTTCTCTTCAACGGCAAGTTCATCTCCGGCAACCGTCAGCATCTTGATGATACGATCGGTGCTGATAACGCCTTCGCTTACACCGGTAAAAAAACTGTCGCGCATCAGGTAGTCGAGGCGGTCAACATCCAGCTGACCTGAAACCAGTTGGTGCAGGAATCGAAGCGGGTAACTGTCGTTGAATATCCTGATGGCGGTATCCAGTTCACCTGTGAATTGCTCATTCAGCCTTTGCATGAACAGTCCTGAGATATCCTCATGGTTCATCCCATAAACGAGGCAGTTTTCGAGCGCATGAGAATAGGGCCCATGGCCTATGTCGTGCAATAATATTGCCAGTGAAGCTCCTGTTGCCTCTTTATCGCTAACCGAAAAACCTTTCAGCCTGAGCGTTTCTATTGACTGCCGCATCAGGTGCATGGCACCCAGAGCATGATGGAAACGGGTGTGCAGTGCTCCGGGGTAAACCATTGAGGTTAGCCCGAGTTGCTTGATACGCCGCAGTCTTTGGAAATAGCGATGCTCAATGATATCGAAAGTCAATTCATCAGGAATAGTGATGAAACCATGCAAAGGATCATTGATGATTTTTCGCTTATTGGGAGTGAAATGGTTCACAAAAATTGTTAAATTTGTATATGATACGGTGAATTTCCGCTGAGCGTCCGGCAATAAAAACCAAACTTTGGCATTATTGTTCTAATGAATGATAAAACTTAGAGAAACGGGTTTTATTGCTAAAACAAAGGTATAGAATTACAGGCGAACCTAATCATTTGCCGCACATATTAAAACAAGCATTATGGAAAACGGGGTGATCCTTTGGGCTGACGACGAAATTGATCTGCTTAAACCACACATACTCTTCCTCCGCGAAAAAGGTTACGAGGTATTTACAACCAATAATGGCGATGAAGCCATTGACCTGCTTAAAACACAGCCTTTCGATATTGTTTTTCTCGACGAGAACATGCCCGGGCTTTCAGGCATTGAAACACTCACCATTATCAAGGCTTCCTACCCGAACCTGCCGGTTGTGATGATCACAAAAAGCGAGGAAGAACATATCATGGAAGATGCCATCGGGTCAAACATTTCCGATTATCTCATAAAGCCGGTAAATCCAAAGCAGATACTGCTCAGCGTTAAGAAAAACCTTGAAAACAAGCGCCTTATAAGCGAAAAAACAACTTTCGCCTACCAGCAGCAGTTCAGGAACATTGGTATGGAAATTTCAGGACGTCTCAACCATGAAGAGTGGGTGGAAGTTTACAAAAAGCTCGTTTTCTGGGAACTGGAACTCGAAAAATCTCAGGACCAGGGCATCGTGGATGTGATGCGCATGCAGAAAGAAGAAGCCAACCAGGTATTCAGCAAATTTGTTGAAAACAACTACATTGACTGGGTAAACGGCAAAACCGAAACCAAGCCTGTGCAGTCGCACACGCTGCTGCGCGACAAGGTTTTCCCTTTGCTGGGAAACGACCAGAACCTTTTCCTTATTCTGATCGACAACATGCGTTACGACCAGTGGAAGATACTGCAACCGATTTTCGAACAGTTTTACCGCGTTGAGCGCGATGAAGTTTACTACGCCATTCTTCCCACAACCACACAGTATGCGCGTAACTCACTGTTTTCAGGGTTACTGCCAAGCGAAATTGAGAAGAAGTACCCGAAATACTGGGTAAATGAAGATGAAGAAGGCACCAAAAATCAGTTTGAAGGCGAACTGCTGGGTGAAAACCTGAAACGTCAGGCTAAAAACGTTTCCTATTCCTACACCAAGGTCCTCAACCTTGCAAGCGGACGAAAACTTGCCGAAAACATTTCAAATTTGCTCAGCAACAAGTTTAACGTGATCGTTTACAATTTTGTGGATATGCTTTCACATGCCCGCACCGAGATGGAGGTTATCCGCGAACTTGCCGACGACGAATCGGCTTACCGGTCGCTTACCTTATCATGGTTCGAACACTCGCCTCTTTTTGACATCATCAGGACACTTGCCGAGAAAAAAGCCAACCTAATCATCACCACCGACCATGGTTCAGTGAGGGTGAGCAACCCGGTAAAGATCATCGGTGACCGCAACACCAATACAAACCTCCGGTATAAAAACGGGCGCAGCCTAAATTACGACAGGAAAGAGGTTTTCGAAGTAAAAAATCCCGCTGACATTTTCCTGCCAAAAACCAGCATGAGTTCGTCCTATGTTTTCTGCCGCAGGGACGATTTCTTCGCTTATCCCAACAACTACAACTATTACGTGAACTATTACCGCAACACTTTCCAGCATGGCGGGATATCGATGGAAGAAATGATAGTTCCCGTAGCATACCTTAAAGCAAAATAGAACAGCCTATGTCGCAGACATTTACCTGTCAAAGTCTGAACGAACTCCCCGACATTGTCCGGTTATTGCTAAATACCTGGCCGAAGGAAAGAGTTTTTGCCTTTTACGGCAAAATGGGAGCGGGTAAAACTACCTTTATCAAAGAATTTTGCAGGCAGCTCGGGGTTGAAACCATCGTAAACAGCCCTACATTTGCTATTGTAAACGAGTACATTTCGAGTGACGGACAAAGTATTTACCACTTCGACCTTTACAGGCTCGAAAGGTGGGAAGAAATGCTCGACATTGGTTACGAAGATTACTTTTACAGTGATAATTACTGTTTGCTCGAATGGCCTGAAAAGATTGAGAACCTTCTCCCCGATTCACATGTGAAGGTGATGATTGAAGCGGACCCTGGTGGCGAAACAAGGTTTTTCACATTTTGAACGAAATCCTCCCATGGACTTATCGAACAACATACCGGAATTTCTGCATGGCGCTGCTTACATGCCCCGTGAAGAAACGCTGGAAATAAGAAAATCGCCCCGGCAACTTGTCATTGGCATACCCCGGGAAGTTTCGCTGAACGAAAACCGAATCGCACTGGTTCCCGATGCCGTGGGGCTGCTGGTACAACAGGGCCACAGGGTAATTATTGAAGAATCGGCCGGTGAGGCGGCTCGCTTCACCAACCATGAATACAGCGAAATGGGAGGAGAAATCGTTCATGACACCCGCCATGTTTACACCGCCGATATTATTCTGAAAATTGCCCCGCCAACCTGCAACGAAGCAGAGATGATAAGCCCCCGCCAGGCCATATTTTCGTCGCTTCATCACCCTGGCTTATCAGAAGATTTCTTCAGGAAACTGGCGGCAAAAAAAGTAACAGCCCTTGCCTTTGAACTGCTGCAGGATAAGATCGGCACATTTCCTATTGTGCGCGCCATGAGCGAAATTGCTGGGAACACATCCATACTGCTGGCAGCCGAATATATGAGCGACTCTGAATACGGCCGGGGAAAAATGCTGGGCGGTTTTTCGGGCATCTCACCCACCGAAGTGGTGATACTGGGTGCCGGAACGGTTAGCGAATTTGCCGCCAGGGCTGCCCTTGGCATGGGCGCCTTGGTCAAAGTGTTCGACAACTCTATCTATAAACTCCGCAGATTACAAAACAACCTGAGCCTCCGCATTTTCACTTCGATACTGCAACCCCGTATTCTGCTCAACAACCTCCGCACCGCCGATGTGGTGATAGGTGCGGTTCATTCAACAGCTGGACGAACGCCGTGCCTTGTGTCGGAAGAAATGGTGCAGCAGATGAAAGAAGGCGCCGTCATTATTGATGTGAGCATCGACCAGGGAGGCTGCTTTGAAACCTCGCATCCAACCGATCACCAGAACCCGGTGTTCAGAAAGTATGGCGTTACCCATTACTGCGTTCCTAACATACCATCGAAAGTACCGCATACAGCCTCTTACGCGCTGAGCAACTACCTGACTCCCATTCTTGAAAAAATAGGCAACGAAGGTGGCCTTGAACATGTACTCCGGTCGGATTTCGGACTGCGGCAGAGCGTTTATCTTTTTAACGGAATTTCGACCAACAGGTTTATCAGCGACACATTTCACCTGCCTTTCCAGGACATTAACCTGCTGATGGCAGCCTTTCATTAATTTCATTGTAACCATCACACAACAAATTCGTCACATTGCTGTTGCTTTTATCAGCAAGTGAACTATTTATGGAACTTCTTACCCGGAAACGACTCTTACTGCTGGCAGCCAGCCTGATGATCTTACTGTCAGGGTTTGCCATTGAACCTTCCGAGGTAAGGAAATTTACCCTCAGCGGCACTGTTCGCAATAGCTCAAACGGTGAATTATTGATCGGAGCCACTATCTATTGCCCTGAAATACAATCAGGTACTGTAACCAATTATTATGGTTTTTACAGCCTGAGCCTGCCACAGGGAGAATATTCCATCAGGTTTTCATACATGGGTTTTAAGGTGACTGAGAAGAAAGTTTTGCTGCAGAGCAACCAAAAGATGGATATTGACCTTGAGCCCCTTGAGGAACAACTGGAAGAGGTAGTTATCACCGGCAAGCGCGGCGACGAGAACGTGCGTGCCCCTGAGATGAGCATTGTAAAGCTCGATGCCAAAACCATCAATAAAATTCCGGCATTGCTGGGCGAAACCGACATTATCAAAGCCATTCAGCTCCTTCCGGGCGTACAGTCAACCAGCGAAGGAAGCACAGGTTTCAGCGTGCGGGGCGGTAGCCCTGACCAGAACCTTATCATCCTTGACGAAGCAACGGTGTATAATGCCTCTCACCTGATAGGCTTTTTCTCCATTTTTAACAACGATGCTGTGAAAGATGTGGCGCTTTACAAGGGCGACATCCCTGCTGCATATGGCGGAAGGCTCTCGTCGCTGCTCGATGTAAGAATGAAAGGCGGCAACAGCAGGAAATTCTCGGCTACAGGAGGAATTGGTACGATTTCGAGCCGGCTGACGCTGGAAGGCCCGGTTGTCAACGAAAAGACTTCATTCCTGCTGTCAGGCCGCCGTACCTATGCTGATCTTTTTCTCCCGTTTGCGAAAAACGATGACCTGCAAGGCAACAAGCTCTATTTCTACGACCTGAACGCGAGAATTGCCCATACCTTCAACGAAAACAACCGCGTTTACCTTTCGGGGTACATGGGGCGCGATACTTTTAAAAACAAGTATGCGCAAATGGGATTCGGTAACCGCATGGCTTCTTTCCGGTGGAACCACCTCTTTTCGCAGAAACTGTTTCTTAACACCACCGCTGCCTATACCAATTACGAATACAGCGTGGGGACACCACCGGGAGAAGCAAGTTCATTCCTCTGGGAATCAACCATGAACGATTTTTCGCTGCGAACTGACTTTACAGCATATCCCAACCCCAGCAATACAACAAGGTTCGGGGCATCATCAACATTCCACAATTTCTTTCCCGGAATAACCAAAGGGCAGGGAAGCGAAAGCCTGCTCATCGAATTCAAACTGCCAAGGCAATATGCACTCGAACATGCCCTTTATGCCAGCAATGAGCAGAAACTCTCCCCGTTGCTAACGCTGAAATATGGCCTGAGATTTTCGGCATTTCAGAACATCGGCCCCGGCACTTATTTCACCTACGATTCATTGTACAACCCCGTCGACAGCATTAACTATAATGATTCAGAGATATTTCATACCTGGTTAGGCCTTGAGCCGAGAATATCCTTCGTTTGGATACTGAGTGAGCAATCTTCAGTGAAAGGTAATTACTCACATACCATTCAGTATCTTACGCTTGCGCAGAACAGCACAGCCGGAACGCCACTCGACGTCTGGTTTCCGGCGTCGCCCAACGTGAAACCGCAAAACGCCGATCAGTTTGCTGTCGGGTATTTCAGAAATTTCAGCAGGAACCGCTACGAGGCTTCTGTTGAAACATACTACAAGAAGATAGGCCATGTAATTGATTTTAAGGATCATGCCGCGCTGCTGATGAACGAATACCTCGAAGGCGAACTGCGTGTAGGTAAAGGAATGGCTTATGGCCTCGAATTCATGATCCGCAAAAACACAGGCCGGCTGGGTGGCTGGATCAGCTATACATGGTCGCGGTCGTGGAGAATAATCCCCGAAATAAACGACGGCATGAAATACCCGGCTCCTTACGACAAACCGCACAGCATCGCCGTGGTACTCAACTACGCGATCACCGCCCGGATCGAAGCCTCCGCCAATTGGGTGTACTCCACTGGCCTGCCGGTTACTTTCCCCACAGGAAGGGCAGTGATAGGGAATGCCGTGGTACCCGTGTACTCCGACAGGAACGCATACAGAATGCCCGATTATCACCGCCTCGATTGTGCAATTACCTTTAAAGGAAAAGATAAACCGGGTAAAAACTGGCACCAGGAACTGAACCTGTCAGTTTACAATGCATACGCTCGTAAAAATGCCTGGTCGATCAACTTTGTACAGGACAAATCCGATCCAAACGTAACTTTTGCCGTGAAAACCTATCTTTTTTCAGTGATTCCGGCAATAACCTATAACTTCAACTTTTGATGGAATCAAAATCACTGAGAACGAGATTATTGTGGATGTTTGCCATCATGGTTTTTATCGTTGCGTCATGTACCGAGAAAGTTGATATACAGCTCGACGAATCATACACCCGACTGGTTGTTGATGGTTGCATCACCACCGATACCATGGCTCATACCATCAGGCTCACGACCACAAGCAGCTATTATTACAACCAGCCTGCACCGGCAGTGAGCGGTGCCACACTCGCCATCACTGACGGGAATACCATTTACCCGCTCACCGAAACACGTCCCGGCATTTACCAGACTGCCGACACTGTAGCGGGAAAACAGGGTCATACTTACACACTCAATATCAGCCTGCAACAGGAAATTGGCGGCTACAGCGATTATTCAGCCGTTAGTTACATGAACTCGCTGAGCACACTTGATTCAGTGGGACTTAAGTTTCAGCCCGATTGGGGTGATAAAGGCTTTTACGAAGTGAAAGTATATGTGCAGGAACCTCCCACGGTTGACTTTTACCGGTTTATGATTTACAAAAACAATGAGCTGCTGACTGATACGATCACTGAGTGGTTTGTTACCGATGACAAATTTTTCAATGGAAGTTATACCAACGGGGCGCCAGTTGCTTACCTTAACCAGCGCAACCCTTCTGAACGCCTTGAAGCTGGTGATATTGTGACAGTTGAGGTTGATAACATAGGGAAAGAATATTGCACCTTTATCTGGAACACACAAAGTGAGATACGAGGCTCAAACCCGCTGTTCAGCGGCCCGCCAGCCAATGTTGAAGGCAACATCAGCAACGGTGCCATTGGTTTTTTTGCGGCATACGCTAACACGAGAGCATCGGCAGCGGCAAAGTAAGGCTTGATGTTTCATGTTTCATGTTTCATGTTTCATGTTTCTTCGTTGCCAATTTCCAGTTTCCTATTTCCAGTCCCGATAGCTATCGGGACCAGTTTCCATATAATTTCACCTGCAAATCTGAAACTACTCTAATCTCTGTTAAATTTGACCCTGATTTTATCTTAATAACCTGCCATGCACGACATCGAGCCTTTTTACACCTGGAGGATGTTCTATGTAGCGTCGGATGACGAGCGCTCACCCTTTTACGGCAGGGAATACTCAGAGTTTGAATTTACACACCAGATTTATAACTATCTTATTCATCCTCAATGGGATGAGTTTGGTTCAGCCACACTTTACCTCAAGATACTCTTTGCCGATTACGACAGGCAATTCTGCATCATAGAACTCATCGGTGAATGGAACGATTGCCTGTATAATGATGTTATGTTCCTGAAGCGCAATGTGATAGAACACCTGATTGAACAAGGAATCACAAAATTTATACTGATTGGTGAGAACGTTCTCGATTTTCATGCTTCCGACACCGACTACTACCAGGAATGGTTTGATGAAATTGATGACGGCTGGATAGTGTTCCTTAATTTCCGCGATCATGTCATCCGCGAAATTGAACATTCAAACATCGATTATTACCTTGCCATAGGTGGCAAATTCAACGAGATACCATGGCGTGCGCAGAGTCCCCTGAAACTCTTTGCAATAATTGAAAACCTGATTACGAAGAGGTTGCAAGCATAATTTACCATCAACACCCAGGATTTACAGGAAATGAATTTTGAGAGAATCAGTATTATTAATAGTTGATTAAAAGAAATCAGCAGGTGCGTATAGCATAACTTTTAGCCTGAATATGAGCATCTTACAAAGTTTTCATTTTACAATTTCATGCTGCAGATTAGTTCTTCAAAATATTTCTATATTTACATGAAATCATCAAACGACTTTTCGTAAAAAGCTGCAGCAACCATGCTTAGGTTGCTTATAAAAGCATAAAATTATTTTCGAATCACCGCCTTGATTGTTAGTCGATTGAGATGATTTTTCACAAAGCTGCATAAAAAATTACAAACTCCGCC
>DAONEL010000076.1:0-13436 GCA_035403045.1 Bacteroidales bacterium | reverse complement strand
AGCATCTGACTGTTAATCAGAGGGTCGCTGGTTCAAGTCCAGCAGGGGGAGCATAGAAGTCAGGCAGTTAACGGTTTTTGTTAACTGCTTTTTTTGTGTCTATACACACAGCCTGTACAACGCAAAGAAATCATATACCTATGATGTTTTGATTAGTCAACGAGCGAATTATATTTCAGAGTTTATCAAAAAAACCTGCCTCGCTCATTGGAAGCAGGTTCTTCTCCGGCAGGTATCCCGGATCCTACAATGACATCCATGAGGTGTAGAATCGGGAGGCCCGCTGCATTCGGGCTAATTGATATCAGGATAGCTCACCTTCACATAATTGTGATAAGCTTTTCCTGCAAGTCCCGAGGAGGTAAATCCCATCACAAGGTTCTTGGCTTTTAAGGCTTTGTAGGTGATTCCGTTTGCAGGTGCCCAGATTAATACGTTATCAATGTAAAACCTGATACTATGTTCCTGGGTCACACTGATTTTAATTTTATGCCAGCCATTGGCATACTTATCAGCGCTAACAATATAGTCACCCAATGTTATGAATTTGTTGCCATCGCTCATATAACCGGCCTGTATCCAGGCATGTCCCCTATATTTGGAAGGTACCCACGTGGCGTCATATCCTGCATACATGAAACGAAAGTATGTGCTTAAGGTAACTTCTTGTAAATGTGCAGGTGGTTGTCCGGGATAAAAAGTCTTTTGTGTTATTCCCAACCCGGGGCAGACGCAATATCCGTTTGTACTGGTAATGCTCAGATATACTTCGGACTCTATTTCAATGGGCCCGCCGATTCCAATTAACGATTTAGAAATTCCATACCCGGGATCGGGGGAGGCTCCCATATTATCGAACAAGCCTTCGCGATTAAAGGCCGAGGCTACCCATACCGGCAAGGGATCACCAAGCAGGTAAAATGATTTCGTCAGATCAGCTTCTGAATTGAAGTTATTGGTCCAGTTAACGCCCGGTGCTGATTGGGTTGTGAAGCCACCGAAATCTTCTTGCTGGTTGAGAGCGGGAGTTGTGAGGTCTTCTGCCTCTTTCTGGCAGCCGGCGAATACTAATAAGCCTGCTGCAATTGTCAAACTGATGAAGAACGTTTTCATGATCAAAGAACGTTTAAATTGATAATATTTACTTTTATTTTCAGCTTTGCTGAGAATATACAAGTCAGTATTATATAGAACAGCTTAAGTGTGAGATACATAATATCTTTTGATGTTCTCACTTGAAATTTTTATCCTGATTCAGGTCTGAGGAAAAATGCTAAGGAGGTCTCGGGGGCATGATGTCAATCAGCTTTGTTTTCATTTTTGTGTGATTCGGTTGATTATGCATTGATTTTACCTGGTTGTATTTACATTTCTATGGCTTATCCCATGATGAAAGCCAGCATGATAAGAATCAGCAGGAGTGAAAGTGCCAACAGGGTTCCGGTTGCCTGGTCACTCATGGGGTGTTTTACTGTTTCCATTTCAAATTCTCCTTAAGCTTAAATCGGATATTTAAGACAAAAAGAACTATTTATGTATCGCTCAGATTTTTCAGGACAGGAAAAGAGAATATGATCAGTAGCTTAGTATATTTATTAAAGACATCCTGAATATCTGGTTTTAAAAATTAATGGCTGCCGGAAATAATGAAAGCGATTTACAGCATGAAAACTTCTTTACCATATTCACTCTGTACCAGCTTGAAATTTAACGTTTCCGGACCTGCCATTGGTTCTGCCTGCAGGAGAAGCCTTCCCCGAAAAGGGCAATATCAAAACAATACTCGTTTCCGGCAGCCATTATGTGAAAGAACTGATTTTTGAATCGTTTTACCTGTTTACGATTATCTTTTTCATTTCCCTGTATTCGCCCTGCACAATCACGAACAGGTACATGCCGTCCGGTAGGTTCTCAAGATTTAGGGTGAAGGTATTTTCTCCTTCTGCCACCTTGGTTTCGGCCAGTTTCAGCAGCCTGCCCGTCATATCAAGCAAGCGCATGGTCACAGTCCCTTCGGTGGTGCTGTTAAACTCAACATTCAGCAGGTTTGAGGCGGGATTGGGATAGAGCTTCAGAATGCTTTCCTCTGCCGTTTCTTCTATAGGATCTGCCTCTGTACTCTTATAGATATTGGCTTGCAGCGAGTAACATTCGGTTTGGTTAAAATGGTTTTCCAGGCCATATACTTTGATATAATAAGTACCTGTAACTCCTTTAGTATAAATGATAGACTCGGTGCCATCCTCAAGGGTAGAAGAAGTGGCAAGAACCGTTCCGCTTGCCTTAACCAGCTGCATTTTATAACTGGATGGCAGATTAAAGAGTGTAAGGTTGATCTTTTTCTGTGTTGAAGTAGTATTGAATTTATACCAGTCAGTATCCCCGTATGCACCAATAACTCCTGATATGACTGTTCCGGTATTAATTGCGGTGGCTGTAGCCAGGATGTTGTTGGGTTCACCGGGATTGCTGCAGCCATCGGCTATGGTTTTGAACCAGCATACGGGCGACCATTCGCCAGGTACACCACCGCAGTTGCTGCGAAGCCGGTATTCATAACTGCTGCCGGCAGTAAGCCCTGATAAAACCAGTCCCGGGGTAATACCGCTTAGCGTTGTCCAGCCGGTATTGCCAAAAAGCCTGTATTGAAGATCACAGCCTGTGCTGCCCTGGATATTGATCCATGTGATGGATGCACTGTTGTGTTCAACGTTCAGTGCTTGTAAGATTACAGGGGGCTGGCATACCGTTAAATCAGTTTTCCTTATCTTTCCAATAAAGCCTGCAAACATTTTTGACCTGTCTATATAGCAGGTGCCCGACCCCGGATCGAAATCAATGGGCACACTCTGACCGCCAAACAGGAAGATGTTTTCCGAAGGATCTATACATATATCAGCAGTGCCGCTGCAACAGGTTGTCTTAAACTCCATAACCCACTGGAAGGCCCCGCTGTTGTTAAGTTTTAATATAACGGTATTGCCGTCGAATGTTACAGGATTACTCAATATGTATTTACCGGCTCCCGGATCAAAATCGATATTCCCGCGATAATTTACCTTCACATAAAGGTTGCCGGCTGCATCGAGGCTCAATCTCCCGCCGATCACGTTATCAGTAGTTTTGGGGCTGACCAGCAGGTCTGTCCACACAGGGTTGCCATTGGCAGGATTGATTTTCTGTATTTCGGTGCTGGTTTTTTCATAATAAAGCCCGAAAAATTTCCCGGCGTACAGGTAACCATCGGCGTGAAAGCATAGCCCATTTACTTCATCCACTCCATTGCCGCCTGATTTTGTTGCCCAGGCAAACTGCCCGTTTGCAATTTTCATTAAAAATGCATCCTGATGAGCTACTTCGGTAAGATTATTTACGCCTGCACCGGGATCAAAATCGGCAGTCCCGTTGAAACCTCCGCCAAGATATATCTCCCAGTCGGTTCCGGTTGTATTTACTGCCATTTGACGGCATTCCATTCCGCTGTTACCGTCAATTATTCCACTCCATATGTAATTGCCATCAGCATCTAACCTCAGGATATACATATCCTTTGTACTGCCATTTGAATTTAACAGCAGTTCCCCCGGACCGGGATCGGCATCTATAGTGCCGGCAAATTCCCCGGTTGCATACACATAGCCATCACTGCCGACCTTCACAACGCATGCTGATCCGCCATCAAAATCTGGCGAGGCAAGCGCTTTCGCCCAAAGCACATTTCCTTCAGGCGACAACTTCATAATAAAATCATCGCGCCCATTCTGTGCTGTAAGGAAAAAGCCTCCAAAACTGGTCGTTCCGTTAAAATTTCCTGCTACATAAATATTACCGGAATTATCAGTGCAAACGCTTCGACCCACATCAATATTAAAATCACCCGTATTCGTTCCGAAACGCAACGCCCACAGCAAATTACCATCCGGGTCAAGTTTTTGCAGGAACATATCCCTGTCATCGGGATTGGTAGTGGTCAGGTAGCTGGTTCCCGGACCGGGATCGAAATCGACACTGTAGGAATAGTAACCGGTTGTAATGATGTTGCCTGCATAATCTGCAGTTATACCGTATGAACTGTAGATACTCAGATCGTCAGGCAGGTTTTGCTTCACCCAGTCGAACTGGTGCGAAACCTGAGCTAAGGCCGGGAATGAAAATAACATACTCGCAGCCAGGCAGATGAAAAGGTAAACTGCTTTTTTCATGGATTGTTGGAATTGAAGGTTAATACTAAGGTTTTATGATCGTAAAAGTCAGGATAGCAAACAAGTAAAATGCTAATAGCCAGAATAGTGAAACTAAATTACTCCACCCGAAAGGGGGGTGTCAATCACATGAAAGTAGATAAATGCAATTTGAAAATTTGAAAATGAGATAATTTGAAAATGAGGCAACTCGACAATTTGAAAATGAGAGAATTCGGCAATTTGAAAATTTGGGGATGTGTAGATGCGGAGAATTGAAAATTTAGACTTTTCAAACGGATGCCCTTTGCGTAAGACCCCTTCAACGGTTAGCGGGTGGGTGGGAGTTGGAATTTGAAGATTCGAAAATTTGAAATTTTGAAAATTAGACAAATTACCGGGTTGGAAAAGATAGTGAACTAACAGTAAAACTTCATTTTCAATTTGTTACATTTTCAAATTAACTCATTTTAGATGTTCTGCCCGAAAACCTTATTGATAGCATCGGTACGGGAGTGGACCTGCAGCTTTTCATAAATATTCCGTACATACGTCCGCACTGTTTCTATGCTGATAAACATCTGGTCGGCTATTTCCTTGTACTGGTATCCTTTGGAAAGGGCCATCACCAGTTCTTTTTCCCGCTGGGTAAAGTTTTGCATCCTATCGGGGTGCTGGTTATGAGCCTGGAAAGCCTTGAGGACATACCTGGCAATTTGGGGTGACATTGGCGAACCGCCCCGGGCGATATCCCGGATTGCGTCAATGAGTTGCGCGGGCGTGGCATTTTTCAGAATATATCCAGTCGCTCCGGCACACAAGGCGGCAAAAGTCTTGTCCTGGTCTTCGTGAACCGTGCACATCATGTACTGAATGGATTCATTTTTAGGTTTCACCTGCTTCACGCACTCAATGCCATTAATACCCGGCAGGTTAATGTCCATCAGCACTACATCAACATGTATATCTTCAAATACTTCCATAAATTCTTCGGCTGTACTAAAAGAGCCTGCTATATGAAAATCCTTGGCTTTCGAGAGGAACAGCTCCATCGAATCCCTGATTTCGTTGTCATCTTCTACCAAAACTATGTTGATCGGGTTCATCGCAAAAAGTTTTGAGTAAAGTTAAAAACTTGCAAACGCGCCTCGCAATCACATATTAGTAGATAAATAGCTGTCAGAGAATGAGGATAAGCCCGTTTTACTCTATACTCTCCAAAACAACCTGGTGTTTATACTATAATTCCAATGCGCATCATTACACACAAGGTCTGTTCCTGATTTAAACCCGATGAAATTACCAAAATTAGTCTTCTATACACCTGACTGAATGTCCGTAACGTTTGCCTTCTTCCGCAACATTCCCGTAGATAACACCATAATCCAGTTTGAGATAATTGGCATGATCAGCATCAGTCTGAGTGGTACTCCACACTTTGTGATTTTTCCCAAGATGAGAAAAATTGTAAGTAGTTGATCCGGTGCGTCTTCCGGCGGGCAGACCAGTAAAGCCGCTTTCATTGGTTGCACCTTCATTGGGCAGGTCCCATCTTGGATGAGGATCAGGATCAGTGCGAGTGCTTTTGAGTGCTCCTCCTGCTAGTTCATAACCTCCAAAAAGGTCAACTATGGTTTGAAATTCATCTGAGCCGGGTACATGCCAACCGTCAGGGCAGAGCTGCCGGGAGTCAACCACAGTGTACCAGTTATACAAGGCGCCATAAAGGTCCTTATAAGTTATGTTGTTATCATACCAGCAATAGGCACCTGTTGAAAGGCTCATCCATTCAGGGCCATCCGTTACATTCGGAATCTCATCCCCATTCCGGTAATGAGTCACTTTAAGGTTCTCAAGCAACCATTTCTGATTACCAATGACAACTGTCTGGTAAACATTTCCGTCAACATCAATTACAGTTTCACCTGTAGTCGGAAATGAAATATCCTCACCATAGGTGGTACCGGTTCCATTGGTAGCATAAGCCCTAACATGGTAGATTGTCTGTGGTGTCAGCCCTGACAGGTGACTGATGAATTCACCTAATCCAGAACCGTCAGTTGTATGCGGGTCATCAAGGGTGGGATTCTCTTCTGTGCTCCAGCAAACGCCTCGCGCTGAAACCGGCGGATAACCATTTTCGGTAACATTACCTCCACAAATAGCCGATGAATCTGTAATCCCGGTAACTTCTGCGGTTATAACTGCTGGCAAAGCCGGCTCATTGAAATAAAACAGGTAATTAGTGTCAGCCAGCGGTTGATCAAATATCACGGCATTGCAGTATCCTGTAGAGAAACCAGTATAATTCAATTGATCCCCCAGGAAAAAAGTGAAGCTTGAATTTGTCGAACTCTTTAAGATTTCGGGGTCTGAATTATCCACAAGGCCTGAGTATTCGATAATGCTTCCTGTTCTCTGCTGTCCTGCAGAAACCATTTTTATCGATTCGAGATGATGATTATCAGATATGGTAAGCAGCAGCAAACCGGTTTCGCCGGATGATATCTTAAAGGAAAGAATCCCTTTATCATAAGTCCCGGATAACCCGGCCAGCAATTTTCCCTGTTCATTGGTCAACCGGAGATATAATGGACCAGCGTAAGACCGGAACAGTCTTACGACAGCAGATTCGTGAAATGGATTCGGAATACTTGACTGCAGCCAGAAATCCTTCTCCGGCTTCATCTCTCGTTCATCCAGGCCAACAGGCCAGGTAGCAGTCAACACCAGAGACGGATGTAAGCCGTACAGGGTGGTATCACAGTATCGTGTTGAATTCTTAACATAAACGCTATCCAGCCATGCAGGATACTGGCCAATTGAATCAAGGCCGGAGAAGTTGAGTGTCACTGTCGTTTGGCAAAAAAGAACCAAAGGAGCGAGACCATTTAACAGAACCAGTAATGACTTTTTCATGTGACTAATTTTAACTCGCATTACGTTTCGAATAATACTTCCCTCACATGAGGGATATTTTTTACCAACAGACTACTGCATAAACCCGGATACTTGCTGTTAACCTGAAAGATAAGATTTACAACTTGATAAACTTTATATTGCAGGTCCCTTCCACAGCTTGAATTTTCAGGTTATATAAGCCATTCGGTATGTGCTTTATTGAAATTTGTGCAGTGTTGCTAAGATTAAAAATGCGCTCGATCCTCTGCCCATGTATGTTTATTATTTCTGCATCCAGTATCTTCTGATTATCAAGCGCAATGAGATGCAGTAACTCGCGGGCAGGATTTGGGTAAACAAGGTAACCCTCCCGATTTCGCTTGAGCTCCATTATATCCACTGTTCCACCGCTTCCGATAATGACCACAACACCTCCTCCTGAGGTAGAAATCCATTTGTAGTCATACTCATCCACTAGTAAATCGTTGATAAGGTTGTGCGGCAATGGCGAGTTTCCAGAAGTATAAGCCGTCCAATCAGTTCCGTCGAATCTAGCTATGATTCCCGGTGTTGCCAAGAAACTTACCCATTTATTGCCGCTCGAGTCTATGGCAATCTTATCGACCCATCGGGGCAAACCCAGTGCTTGAGTGTTATAGATGTTCCATTCAGATCCATTATAACTTATCAGGCCGTCATTCGCTATCCATACAGTTCCTGATTTGTCAACACAGATATCCCGGATATCATTTTCAGGAATTGGAGAATTACCGGTATTAAAGGTAATCCATTGCGAGCCATCAAACCTGGACATTCCCAATCCATTACAGGCTATCCATATGTTATTATCATACCCAATTCCGATTTTGCCGATATCATTTCCCGGAATGTTTGAATTAAGGGTGGTATATGTTGTCCAGGTTGTTCCGTCAAACTTATTTAACCCGTCATAGGTGCTCATCCATTTATTCCCGCTATAGTCAATGGCAATATCATGGACATCGTCATTTGTAATGCCGGAGTTTGATGTGTTAAAGGATGGCCAGCCAGTTCCGTCATATCTTGTTATACCATCATGACAATGTCCTATCCATAAGGTTCCTTCGTTTTCTGCAGCCAAAGATGTTATGCAATCATCAAGCAGACCTGAATTGAAGACATTAAAATTTGTCCACTGGTTAAAATATAATCTGGTGATACCATCACCGCTAAACCATTTAGTTCCATTAGCATCCGTTGTTATTGGCCCGATATCGTTAACGGGCAATCCTGAATTGGAGGTTGCCTGGGGCGACCAGGCTATTCCATCGCTTTTTGCAACTCCTATGCCACATTCTGTACCTATCCAGATTGCTCCACCTGGCTCAAAACCTACACAAGGAATAAAGTTGCATGGTATGCCTGAGTTTTGTAATGTATATGTGGTCCAGTCTGTTTCATCGAACTTCGCCAAACCTCCGTTTGTTGCAAACCATTTATCGTTATTAAGGTCAACTTGAATATCTCTTACCGCAGCTTGTGGAACTCCTGATCCTGATGAGGATGGTGGATAATATGTCCAGTTTAAACCATCATATTTGACTACTCCCATGCAACCTATCCATAGTGTTCCATTATGATCGGAAGTTACCGACAATACAGTATTATTAGGTAAGATTGAGTTGGAGGAATTATAGAATGTCCAGTTCGTGTTATCAAATTTGGCCAGGCCCTGGGGGGTGCCAAACCACTTATTTCCGAATATATCGATGTCCATGTCATAAATATAAGCAGAAGGCAGTGGTATTTCCCATTGAGTTCCCACAAGCCTTGCTACGCCGTTTTGTGTTCCTACCCACATAATTCCTCCGGGCTCAAAAGCCACAATTGTTATGCTGTTATTTGGCAACCCGGAGTTGGATGTATTATAAACCTGCCAGTTTGATCCGTCAAATTTCAGGAGCCCGCCACCATCAGTTCCTATCCAGATATTCCCGTTGTCATCTTTAGTAATGCATTCGCACCAGTTATTTGTCAGCCCCGAATTGGAAGTATTGTAGATCGTCCAGTTTACATCGTTGAAGTATGCCAGCCCATCGGCAGTACCAATCCACTTGTTGGATGTTTCGTCGATATATAATGCAACTATCTGATCATTTGGAATGCTTGAATTGTTGGTGCCGTATATAGTCCACTGCGAGGCATCGAATTTTACAGAAACCAGCCCTTTTGAAGTGCCAATCCACTTGTCGCCATCGCCGGATATCTTAATTGCCTGAATTTTGTCCGAAGGAAAAGTGGAATCGGAAGCATTGTATAATGTCCATTTTGATCCATTCAGAATGGCCAGGCCATTATCAGTCCCTATCCATTTGTTGCCTAATTTGTCGATAGCTATCGCGTTAATGGTGTCCGAAGGCAAGTCGGAATCGGATGCTTTATAAACAGTACAGTTTGATCCGTCAAATTCTGCAATACCGCCGCCATGGGTTCCTATCCATTTAATCCCGTTATCGTCAATAGCTATCGAGGTAACATCATCTGATAACATGCCATAATAGTGCAAAATAAAGACAGAGGATGCAACGCTGTCATATCTGACAAGTCCTCCGTTCCATCCTTTTGTACCAATCCATAATGTTCCATTTTCATCTTCTGCAATGGCAGTAATTAGTTTCCCCGGCAATCCTAAATCAGCACTGTTAATGATCGTCCAGTTAACGCCATCAAACTTTACCAGGTTTTCACCACATCCTAACCATTTCTGGTCATTATGATCAATAAAAATGCAAGTGATATCACATCCGGGTAAAGGGGAGTTGGAGGGATTGTAATAGGTCCAGGAAGTGCCGTCAAACATTGTTAAACATTCATTGGCAATCCACCAATTCCCAGAACTGTCAATAGCAATTGAGCCGACATTGTTCACGGGCAATCCGGAATTTGCAGCATAATAAAAGCTGGGAACTCCCGTGATCTTACTGATGCAGGTTATTCCTCCATTTGTACCAATGACCAATGAGTCAGATTGTTCAGTAATAGAGTGTATTTCGTTGCTGCTGAGGTAATTGATCCACTGTAGTTCCTGGGCTGAACTGCTCAGAACACAGATCAGTGTTGCGATTAGTAAAGTCGAACTCTTCATGATCCTGGATTATTAAGATTAGTTGGGATTAATTTCAATTTTAATAGCTGAATTAGCAAAGTCCTCAATTGTACACCTCACCGGATAAACTCACCACCGTCCCTTTTTCCGGTTGGCTGTCAATTTCAATCGTTCCGCCCACGCTTTCCATGCGCTTCTGCATGTTTTTCAGCCCGTTGCCTTTGAGCTGGGTGGCGGCAACATCAAAACCCTTGCCGTTGTCGGTAATGGTGATGCTGTAGCGGTGGTCGGGGCAATGGAAAGCCACGGCCACCTGGTCGGCCTTGGAGTGCTTGGCCACGTTGTGCAGCGCCTCTTTCACCACGAGGAACAGCGTGCGCTTGAGGTCGGGATTGAATTTAAGGTCAGGTTTCTTTTCGGGGAAATCGAGCGTGACTTTGAAAGGCGTATCCTCGAAGAACTTCACGATGTAGGTCCTGAGGTAGGCGAAGAAACCTTCAAGGTTGTCGCGGTCGGGGTTGATAGCCCAGATGATCTCTCCCAGCCGGTCCACCGTTTCGCGCGAGGAGGCGAGGATTTTCTCCAGGGCGCTGCCGGCTTCCTGCTGCTCGCCGCGGGCGGCTTTTTCTTTGGCCAGCTCACTCAGCCAGGCAATGCGGGTAAGTCCCGAGCTGATGTCGTCGTGGATATCCTGTGAGATGCGGCGGCGGATCACTTCGTCTTCCTTCTGTTTCTCTGTTTCAATCAGTTGTGCCTGGGTGGTGCGCAGATTGTCGAGGGTGGAAGCCAGCTCGATGTTTTTAACATTCAGTTCCTGGTTGGCCTCCGAAATCATGGAATTGAGTTCCTGCTGTTTGAGGTTTGCTTTGCGCTGGTTGCGGTAGTTGCGGAAGATGAGGAAGATGCTGAAAAGGCTCAGCGCCACACCCACGATGAGCAGGTTGCGCTCCAGTTCGCGTTTGCTGAGTTTGAGGTTCTGCAGGGCAAAGCTTTGTTTGGTGAGGCTGAGCTGCTTGTCCTTGTCCTGTTTTTCCAGTTTCACCAGATTCAGTTCAGCCATTTTCTTGAGGTAGGCCAGGTGCTGCATTTCTTTGTCTTTCTGCCCGATTTCGATTGTGCGGTCTTTGAGCAGGATTTCCTGTTCGCGGGTGCGGGCGAGGAGCAACTGGCGCTGTAGCTCTGTATTGGCACTGGAAGCCGCCACATCGCTCATTTCCTTCTGATGCAGCAGGTCTTTTTCCTTAATGCTGAATTCGTATTCGGCTTCCTTGCGGGCAAGCTGGTCGTGGATGGATTTATTGTCGATGGTATCGCGGACACTTATGTACTCTTTGAAGTAGTAGTAAGCTGAATCCCACTGTTGCGTCTCTTCATATATCGAAGCGATTTTATGAAGCGCTACCTTCTTGCTGCCGGGAATTTTCAGACTGTCGGCCAGGTTCAGGGCTTCTCTAAAATATCTGAGTGCTTCAGGAAAATTTTTATAAAATATATAATTTTCGCCTAGTAGGGTCAGTGTTAGTACCGTCGAACCCGAACGACTTACCTTTTTATCATACTCCAAAGCTTCATTTAGGCATTCTGATGCCAGCTTGAACTGATCGGAAGCTTCGGGATTAAGATCGTCGAATAAACCGGCCTGCTTCATCCGCCGGAAACTGGTATCGCTCATGTTGTTAAGCATAGTTCCCATATCGGTCAACGCAGTCACTATTCCCATGTTGTTATCGTATTTGCGGAAAGTCTTCAATGCCGGATTAAAGTATCTGAATGCTTCGTCGCGGGGTAATACATTCATATAGGTGACCCCGATATTCATGTTGACCGAGGCAACACCAAATTCATCACCGGGAGAGACACACGTAAGCGCTTTCCTGTAATACTCACGAGCTTTCTCACTTTCAAAGAGATAATTGTAAACGGTTCCCAACTGCATGTAGATATTGGATATCCTGTTAGCCTGGCCGGTTTCTTCTGCCAGTTTCACTGCATTCAGTAGCACTTCCTGGGCTTTGCGGTAATCAGCCTTCAGCGTATATGCTATTCCAAGATTATGATACGCTCCAACAAGTAATTTTTTATCGCCGGTTTTTTCGCGTATGGCAACGCATTCGAGACCGTAAAGCTCGGCTGCCCCAACGTCGAGCCGGTTCATGACAAAAACAGTGCAAAGGTTGTTGAGTGCTTTTGCTATACCCGCGCTGTCAGCAATAGACCTGTAGATTGAGAGTGAATAATTCAATTGTTCAATGGCGCTATCCGGTTGGCCCATGAAATGATAGCAGATGCCTTTGTTGGAATACGCCAGTGCCTCAGAAGATTTATCGCCGAGAATATTGGCCAGGGCAATGGTTTTATTGCAATACTCCATACATTGCCGGGGGGCAGGCTGCCTGAGTTTTAACATCAGATCAGTAAGCAGGGCCATGCGCCTGCTGTCCTGTTGTGTATAAACTTTTTCGGCGTTGATCAGCGAATCCAATTCAGCATTCTGGGCGATGGAGGTAACACTGCCGGCTATTAGAAAAAGGGTAACTATAATATCGTGTCTCATAAGATAATATATTGAATCAATATAGATATACAAGTACTTCAAATATAATGAATAATTTCGTAAAAACCAATGGTTTGCAATGAGTTAGGCATATTTTTTTATACAAGCGGGGTTTAAATACGATGAAATGTTGCTTATTTGGCGTGAAAACCACATGATAGTTGATAATTGTATAGTTAGAAAGTGTGATGGTTGACCTTTTCGTTATCTTCCGTGTCATAGAAAGGGTTTTGGAATTCAAGGCTTCAGAATAAAGGGGTGGAATCAACATCCTGCATACCTGAAATCCATATCTAATGGACTTAATAGGCAGAACAACCGGCAATGCAGGGATCGAACGGTTTTGAAAGAGCATTAAGCAGGGACATTCAGTAGTAATGTAAGGCATAGATTATCAACAATTGATTTTGATAACTTTAAAGAAATAACCCCGAAAAAGGCCAATAAGGCTTAATTCCGGAATAACCTATAATTCAAAGGAATTCAGGTATGCTATTGAAGGAGAGGCTATGAAGAAAGTGGCGGGATTGTTGGGGAGCAGAAATAATAAAAGGCGACAATTTTGCCGCCTTTTGCCCTGGTTGATTATTTCTCTGATCCTTTTGCCATTAACTTCCTTTTCTAAGGCGTTTAGTGTGCCACAATCCATTTACGGCATGCTTCGATCCTGTTCCCGTTAACAAGCCGGACAAGGTACAGACCATCCTGATAGGCG
>DAONEL010000075.1:4992-13488 GCA_035403045.1 Bacteroidales bacterium | reverse complement strand
TCATTATGACTCCCGTTTTATCTGATGAACAGATGAAGGAAACGGTAAGCAAATTTCAGAAATTCCTGAAGGACAAGGGGGCCGAGATCGTTTACGAAAACAACTGGGGATTACGTAAACTTACGTATCCAATCCAGAAGAAATCAACAGGTTTTTATCATCTCATTGAATTCAAGGCAGATGGAACCATAATTGCTGATTTCGAAACTGCTTTCAAGCGCGACGAACGCATTCTGCGTTTTCTCACTGTAGCACTTGACAAACATGCCATAGCTTACAACGAGAAAAAGCGTGCCAATAAGCCTGCTGAAGTTGCTGAAAGCACTCAGGCTTAATCCCAAAACCTTTAACACGAAGAACTATGGCTAATCAAGGAAATTCAGAAATAAAATACCTGACTCCCATTACGGTTGATGTCAAGAAGAAAAAATACTGCCGTTTCAAGAAAAGTGGTATCAAATACATTGATTATAAAGATGCCGACTTTCTGCTCAAATTCGTAAACGAACAGGGTAAGATACTGCCCAGGCGTATTACCGGTACCAGTACAAAATACCAGCGCAAAGTTGCCCAGGCTATCAAGCGTGCCCGCCACCTTGCCATTCTACCATACGTTGCTGATTTACTTAAATAAGGGAGGAGATTACGATGGAAGTTATTTTAAAGAAAGATGTGCCCAACCTGGGCTATGCACACGACGTAGTAACCGTGAAAGACGGATACGGCCGCAACTATCTCATCCCCCAGGGATTTGCAATCCTCGCCACCGAGTCAAGCAAGAAAATGAACGCTGAGAACATTCGCCAGAAGTCATTCAAGGATCAG
Source organism: Bacteroidales bacterium (assembly GCA_035403045.1). GTDB lineage: Bacteria > Bacteroidota > Bacteroidia > Bacteroidales > UBA4417 > UBA4417. Next base: position 12,663 of record DAONEL010000075.1, on the reverse strand, counting down.
AAGGCCAGTTCCGATGCAACAACACTTGCCAAAAAACTTGAAGATATCACTGTAAAAATTGGTGCTAAAGCAGCCACAACCGGTAAAATTTACGGTTCGGTGAATGCTATTCAGATTGCTGACGCCATCAAAGACCAGTTTAATTATGATATCGACCGCAAAAAGATTCATGTTGACGGTGAATCAATCAAGGAACTCGGCACTTACAAAGCAACCATAAAACTTCACAAGGATATTCAGGTTACAATCAACTTTGAAGTTGTAGCCGAGTAATTCCGGTTGACAAATACCGAAGTTTTTACTACTTTAATCCCGAAGAAATCCGGGATTTTTTTATGCTCTCAAAAAACCAGGTTAAATATATCAACTCTCTTAAAATCAAAAAGTTCCGGCAGGAACATGGGATATTTATTGCCGAGGGTGAAAAGTGTGCAGCCGAACTGCTCAACAGCAATCTAGAGGTAACAGCAGTGTATGCTCTGCCTGGCTGGCTTGATGAAAACCTGGGTGTACTTGAATCAAAAAACATTTTATTCACCGAAACCGATGAAGCCGGGCTGGCAAAAATCAGTGACCTCACTACGCCCAACAAGGTTGTAGCTCTTGCCAGGATTCCCAAGCCGGAATTTACAGCAGAACTCTACTCGCATTATATCGTGGCTCTCGACAATATTAAAGATCCCGGAAATATGGGCACAATCATACGCACTGCCGACTGGTTCGGGATAAGGCAGATCGTTTGTTCGCCCGGTTGCGTTGATGCCTACAACCCAAAAGTGGTTCAATCGACCATGGGATCTATTACAAGGGTAAGCATTCATTATTTAGAATTGGCAAAATTCATCCGGCAAAAGCCAGAAGGAACGCCTGTTTATGGCGCTTTGCTCCATGGGCGAAGCCTGAACAAAACAGCGTTCGATACTAAAGGCATATTGATAATCGGCAGCGAATCGCACGGCATCTCGCCAGAAATCTTACCGCTAGTGACAAATGCTATCCATATACCCACCTTCAGTCAAAATGAAGCAATTACAAATGCTGAATCGCTGAATGCCTCAATAGCAAATGCAATTATCTGCTACGAATTGAGCAAACAGCTTTTCGAGAAAAAATCTTGATTATTTTTTGGCTTTTGTGCTGAATTCTGCAAAAAATTTATTAAATTCGCAAATCATTGTCAAACCAAAAATAAAAGCCGTGGCACCATTATCCAACCTCATCAATTACCACATTGAGGAGCTAAAGAAAATTAACAACCTTTCGGAACGGACGAAGAACGTCTGCCTGGAAGGTTCACTCGACACGCTCTATAAAATACTATACTATTACCTCGAACGTGGTACATTCCGCGATATCAGGAATTGCGGATTAAAAACAGACCTGGAACTCATCGGCCTTTCGCAGAAGTACCTTGACATTTCGGGCTTAACGCTTGAAAGCCTGAGAATGAATGAACCTCTTCTCGGATTTGAAGATTTCAAGCTATTCTGCTATGTTAACTTCAAAGTACCGTCAGAAGTTACTGAAAATTACAAAGAGCAGTTTATCAGCAAGAAATTTCAGTTTTTCAAATATCTGAAAACCCTCATCGGATATGTATTGAACGAACGAGAACAATACATATTCATGAACAATTTCGGATTTTTCAATGATTCGCAAAAACACACGCTGCAATCAATCGGCGATCAGTATGGAATAACTCGGGAACGAGTGAGGCAGATTGCACAAAAAATCCCTGAGAAACTGGAGAACATTGTCAATAAAATTGCCCAGCGATTTACTACCATTGAAAAGCATTTTGATTACGATCTGGATCTGAAAAAGGAATTGCTTGTAATTGATGATGATCTTGTAAACAGAATCAATAAACTCGAAGGAGTATCGTTCACTGGTAAATTCTATTGCCTGGTATTTTCCGGCACATTTCAGCGGTATTACATGTCGTTCCAGGATATGGAAAAGAATTACAACTACTATTACCTGGTAAGTCGTAAGTACAAGGAGATTTTCAATTTTAAAAAATACTTTGCTGACATTGAATCCATTAAAGAAACAAGGATAGAGAAATCCTACCAGGTTGATGCACAGGAGTATATCAATAAATTCATCTTCCCGCACCAGACCGGAACTGACAGGCTGAAACAAATATGCCGGCGTATGGCCACCGAAGAATTCGGACTGGGATTCGACCGTTCTTCCGTCACTTTCAATCGTAACACGCTGATCAAACTCTCGGAACACATCCTTAAGATACTTGAAGATGTTGGCCGCCCGATGAAGCTTACCGAAATCTGTAAAGAACTCAAAACACGTACAACCCGCATCCCGCCGAACATTGAATCATTGCGTTCTTCTATCCTGAGCATTGATGAGGTGGTTGCTATCGGTAAAACCAGCACCTATGCCATGAAAAAATGGCAAACGGTTAAAACCGGCACAATCAAAGAGTTAGTCAAGGAATTTCTCGAAGCTTCAGATGAACCTAAACATATCAGCGATATCACTGTTTATGTATGTAAGTTCCGGAACACTTCTGATAAGAATATCTTGTCGAACCTGAAACTTGATAAAACCAACACATTCATCTTCTTCAGGAAGAGTTATATCGGGCTGAAATACAAACAGTATAAAAACATACCTACGGGAAACGATAAGGCCGGGCGCGGGCGCAAACCCAAAAACAGCCAGTAATCCGTATTCTAACATTCACCAAAATGCTTAAATTGCTCCTGGCGGCTATTTTATTGATTGGCATTGCATTTGCCGGAATTGCCGTGAAAATGTTTTTTTCAAAAGATGGCCAGTTTAAAAAGTCATGCAGCAGCATTGATCCTAATACAGGAAAAGCCATGGACTGTTCATGCGGCAGCAGTGCTGAGAGCAGTTGTAACAATGGCTAATGGAGAAATTTAAAATAAAAAACCCGGCCTGAATGAGCCGGTTTTTTTATTGTGTGATTACAACTCTTCCTTAATAAGTTTTTTGAATCCCGGGGTAAACCATGTCTTCATAACACCCGTTGAATCAGAATAGATGAAATATGCTTCAACGCCGGGGTGAGCATCAAGAAACTGGTGTGAATGTTCAAGGCCTTTTACCATCATGACTGTAGCATAGGCATCGGCAGTCATACAATCGGGAGCCAGTACCGATACGCTCAGCAACGAGTGCTTAACCGGGTAGCCGGTAGCAGGATCGATGGTATGCGAGTACCTGACACCGTTCTCTTCGTAGTATTTCCGATAATTACCCGAAGTGGAGAGCGCTTTATCTTTCAGTAAAACAATAGCTTTTACCTGCCTCTCAGCCAACGAATCAGGAGCCGGCATTTCAATACCAACATTCCACTCTGACTTGTCAGGCTTGGTGCCCTTGCCAAGCACTTCTCCTCCAATATCAATAAGGTATGAAGTGATACCCTTCGACTCAAGAAAACCGGCTACAAGATCGACGGCGTAGCCTTGAGCAATGGCATTGAAGTCCATGCGGATGCGGGGATCTGACTTGATGATTCTTCCTTCTTCGAGCTTCAGGTTATGATAATTTACCAGCGGAAGCAGGCTGTCAACGATGTGCTGATCAACTTTCATCCTGTCATTAAATCCGAATCCCCAGGCAGAAACCAGCGGCCCGACTGTGATATCAAAAGCGCCATTGCTTTCCTCTGATACCTTCATCGACTTATTAAACAATATCTCAAGTGTTTCATCCACTTTCACAGAATCATTGTTGTTGATCCTCGACAGGATAGAATTTGGTTTCCAAAGTGAAGCCGACGAATCGAAACGATGCAGGAGAGAATCGATCTGCAACTGATAATTCGGACCTCCATCAGCATAATAGGTCACAGCATAATAGGTTCCCTGGGTTTCACCATCAAACTTGACCAGGATAGGTTTACCTGCACAACTGCTTAACATTAAAATCGTTATGACAAATAGCCAGACGAATTCAGGAGTCTTTTTCATTGTTTTGAAGCTCAAATTCAGGTTGAGAGATTAAGTCCGAAAATTAATAAAAAGGCGAACATCGTTTAGGACAGGAATAAAAAACCCGGTGAATGTCACCGGGCTGGTCAGTTATCCGCCAAAATCGTCGAATGCGATATTCTCGGGAGGTACGCCAAGATTATCGAGCATTTTAAACACTGCTGAATTCATCATAGGCGGCCCGCAGAGATAGTATTCAATTTCTTCAGGCTCAGCATGGTTACTCAGGTATTTGTCCAATACTACCTGGTGTATAAACCCGGTATATCCTTTCCAGTTATCCTCTGGCAGAGGTTCGCTGAGGGCCAGGTTGAAGGAAAAATTAGGATTCTTTTCCTGAATGGCCCTAAACTCATCATCATAAAATGTCTCGCGCAAGGAACGTGCACCATACCAAAAGCTCACCTTCCTGTCAGTATGCTCCGTCTGGAACAGGTGGAATATCATTGACCTGAGCGGGGCCATTCCGGCGCCGCCGCCAATAAACACCATCTCTTTTTTAGTAGGTTTGATATGGAATTCTCCGTAAGGACCGCTTATGGTAACCTTATCGCCGGGCTTGCGTGAAAATATATACGACGAGCAAATACCCGGGTTTACATTCATAAACTGGTTCCTTGCCCGGTCCCATGGCGGCGTAGCAATACGTATATTGAGCTTGATGATGTTTCCTTCGGCAGGGTGATTGGCCATAGAATAAGCCCTGAAAATAGGTTCAGGGTTCTTCATCTTCAAATCCCAAATCTTAAGTTTATCCCAGTCTTCATGGTATTCAGTTTCCACATCAATGTTCTTATAATCAACCTCAATTTTGGGAACGTCAATCTGAATATACCCGCCACTCTGGAAATCAAGTGTTTCACCTTCCGGAAGTCTGACAACAAATTCCTTGATAAAAGTGGCTACATTGTGGTTTGAAATTACTTCGCACTCCCACTTCTTAATGCCAAATACTTCCTTAGGTATCGTAATATTGAGTGATTCCCTCACTTTAACCTGGCATCCGAGCCTCCAGTGATCCTGTTGCTGTTTTCTTGTAAAAAAACCAACTTCGGTCGGTAAAATCGTCCCACCGCCTTCAAGCACCTGGCACTTGCACATTCCGCATGTACCACCGCCTCCGCATGCCGATGGCAGAAAAAGTTTTTCATTGGCAAGCGTTGACAGCAGGCTCGACCCGGCATTCACGTTGATTTCCTTCTCTTCGTTGATTATAATTTTTACAGGACCTGATGGCGCCAGTTTAGCTTTTGCAATCAGCAACATGGCTACAAGAAGTACGGTAACCAGCAGGAATACAGCCGTACCGATGATCAATGGCCCTGCGAGTTTACCTAACAATAAGACTGATGTTGTTATCATGTGTTGGTCAATTCCGGATTATGAAGTCAGTTTGAAATAATTAAATTTTAATTCCCATGAAGCTCATGAAGGCAATAGCCATCAGCCCGGTAAGGATGAACGCTATTCCAAGGCCGCGAAGAGGTTTGGGAATGGCAGAATATCTGATCTTTTCGCGTATGGCAGCCAGCGAAACAATTGCCAGCAGCCAGCCAATACCTGAGCCGACGGCATAAACGGTTACTTCACCGATGGTGGAATATTCCCTTTCCTGCACAAAGAGAGCAACTCCCAGGATAGCACAGTTAACGGCGATGAGTGGAAGGAAGATGCCCAGAGCGTTGTATAGCGAGGGAGAAAATTTCTCTACAACCATTTCTACTAGTTGAACCATTGCAGCAATTACCGCGATAAAGATGAGAAAGCTGAGGTATCCCAGGTCGAGGTCGGCTAGCTGAGGGCTCAGCCACGACAATGCCCCGGCTTTGAGCATATAAGTATCCACCAGCCAGTTGACAGGAGCTGTGATGAGCAACACAAATGTGACTGCCACACCCAGCCCGAGTGACGTCTTTACTGTTTTTGACACAGCCAGGTAAGAGCACATCCCAAGGAAATATGCGAAAATCATATTATCGATGAAGATGCTTCTTACAAACAGGTTGAATAAGTTATCCATTGTTCAGTGTTTTTACTCTCAATAATATACCCGGTTAATTTTTCTCCTGAAGTTCAGGTTTTTTCCAGCGCTGTATCCATATGATGATTCCAATGGTCATAAGTGCCATCGGTGGAAGTATCATTAGTCCATTATCAACATAGCCAGCCTTATAGAAAGCTTCAGGGATAACCTTCATACCGTAGAACTTCCCTGATCCCAGCAATTCCCTGAAGAAGGCTACAGTTACCAGGATTAATCCATAACCCAAACCATTGCCAATTCCATCAATGAAGGAGGGCCAGGGTTTGTTCGCCATGGCGAAGGCTTCCAGTCGTCCCATGAGAATACAGTTGGTAATGATAAGTCCCACGAAAACAGAAAGTTTCTTACTCACATCGTAAACATAGGCTTTGAGTATCTGGTCGACAATAATAACAAGTGCCGCCACTACCACCAACTGAACAATTATTCTGATTCGTGATGGAATGGTATCGCGAAGTGATGATATGATCAGATTTGAAAATGCTGTCACAATTGTGACACTTAAAGCCATAACAATGGCCGGCTTCAATTGCACTGTTACAGCCAGCGCAGAGCAAATACCCAGCACCTGTACAGTAACCGGGTTATTCAAGTTAAAAGGATTCCTGAGCAATGTCAGGTTTTTGGCCGAAAACCAGGGATCTTTTTCCTTCTTTATTTTTTCTTCGTTCATGATCTGAAATGCTTTTTAAAATAAGCCTGGTAGCTGTCCAGGTTGTCCTTAATCATTTTCTGTACTCCTTTGCTGGTGATTGTGCCTCCTGAAATGGCGTCAACATCGTGCGCTTCCTTCTTTATCTGGCCCTTTTTCATGATACCAATCGAAACCATGTTCCCGCCTTCATCAAAGATTGTTTTTCCCAGGAAAGGTTTCTGAAACCAGCTCTGATTTATCTCAGCACCCAGTCCGGGTGTTTCACTTTTGTGATCAAACATACATCCGTAAACTGTATTGTAATCCGTTTTGAATGAAATGTATCCCCAGATTGCGCCCCAGAGGCCTTTGCCTCTTAACGGAACGACAACTGCAGAATCACCATTATCAAGCACTGCAACGAAAACTGGCAGTTGCTGTTGTGCCGGATCTTTTTTCAACTCATTGGCCATCTCAATTTTGAAGACCTTTTCAGGATCTGATTCCACAATTTCGCCCTTATCATTAACGGCGAAAGCGGTTTTTACATACTTATGATAAACATCAATCACCTGTTTCTTGGGAATCTCAGCCACCGGCACATTGACTGATGAAAGTATGTTCTGCATTTTTTCAATTCGAATGTTATCATCCTGAGCAGGTTTGAGCTGCACAGCCACAATAGTGAGTGCAACGGCTACCAGGACTACCATCACCAGCGAATAGATAAAAATATATTTATTGCTATGTTCCATATCTTCTTGTCCGGTTTAGGATTTAACGGTTACTATAGCTCTTTTGAGCCTGCGTTTGATGTTCGATTCTATAACGTAATGATCAATCAGCGGTGCAAAGGTGTTCATCAGCAGGATTGCCAGCATTGTTCCTTCGGGGTAAGCCGGATTGAATACTCTCACCATAATCGCGAATAATCCGGCAAGGAAACCATATATCCATTTGCCTTTGTTGGTTTGTGCTGCTGTGACCGGATCAGTTGCCATAAA
>DAONEL010000075.1:0-4892 GCA_035403045.1 Bacteroidales bacterium | reverse complement strand
GTTGAAACGGCTACCATCCACAGCGGAATGTCGGGAGGCATTACCAGCGGAATAAGCATACCCGAAACCAGGAAGCCTTCGTTAACTTCGTGTTTCCGGTATTGGGCAAATGCAAATTCAACAGCAAGGCCTGAAACGTAAGATACTACTACAATCGGGAGTACTCTTACCAGGCCAAACCCGACCAATTGCCAGAAACCGGCATCCTGCCCCAGTGACCTGAAATGCTGGAAACCAACATTCCAGATGCCAAAAAGCAAGGAAGGCACCAGTGCCAGGATTACCACAGTCATGGTGCGCTTAAGGTCAATATGGTCACGGATGTGACTTCCTTTGAATGTAGTTTTGTCAGGAACAAAAAGGAATGTTTCGAATGCATCGAAAGTGGAATGAAACTTTTCGAGCTTCCCTCCTTCCCTGAACCGTGGTTTAATTTTATCAAGATAATTGCGTAGTGCTTTCATTATCGCTCCCTGAAATCCCTGTTAGGGTCAATTATTGAGGTTTATATTGCTTATCTTATTGAAAAACTATTGATTGCGGTTATTTACCGGCCATAGAAGGTTTCGGGTATTAACTCATTTCTTTTCTCACCAGGTCAATTCCCTTGCGGATGATTGCCTGAATTTCGGTTTTTGAGGTATCAATGAACTCAACCAGCGCAAAGTCCTCTTCATCAACTTCATAGATTCCTAATTTCTCCATCAGGTCAATATCTTCGATGAGGCAGGCTTTGATTAGCTGCATAGGCAGGATATCCATAGGCAGTACCTTTTCATACAAGCCTGTCATCACATATGAGCGAACACCGCCGTGAAGATTTGTATCCAGCTTATATTCTCGTTTGCCGTGAGTCCAGGAGAAGAATGCCTTTGAGAAACTGAATTTCTTAAAACCGGGTAATGCCCAGCCGAAAAATTCATGGTAATTGCCTTCGGGAATAAGTGTAAACTGGTGATGATAGAATCCCAGGTAGCCGTTGTGGCTGATTTTTGTCCCCGTAAGCACATCACCACTGATAATCCTTGTGTTACCGTTTTTTGCATTGTTCACATGAAGTGATTTCACGGAAACGCCTTTCAATGTTCTGAAATAATGCGGATCCCCGGCTTCGGAGCCTGCAACAGCAATAGTGACTGCTGCATCATAAACCCCAAGCGTAAATAACTTTCCGAGGATTACAACATCCTGGGGATTTACCGTCCAGAAGATGTCGCCTTTATTGATTGGCTTGACGTGGTGTATCTGTATCCCGACATTTCCGGCAGGGTGCGGCCCTTCAAAACATGTGATGGCGGCATTCTTAATACCGGCCAGCGGGTGGTCAGCCACCGGCACTCCAATGTACACTTTACCTTTAGTGAGCCGGGCGAGCACATTTACACCTGCCTGGAAAACTGCAAGTTGATCTTTCAGGATGAAGCCGTAATCGGGAGCAAGCGGAGCAGAGTCGAAACCTGAGATAAAAACATTATCAGGAAGATCAGCAGGATTTGCTATTACATTGTAAGGACGCTGCCTTACCATTGGCCAAACCCCGCTTTGGAGCATTTTCCTGACAATTTCTTCACGGGTAAGTGATGCCGCTTCCTGTTTTCCAAAATCAACATACTCAGTTTTGGAATCTGCCTGGATGCAAATTTCCTGCAAAACCCGTTTATCACCCCGTTTAATTTCGGCCACTTTGCCGCTAACCGGCGAGGTAAAAACGATCTCTTCGCGGTATTTGTCACAAAAAACAGGTGTTCCTGCCTTTACCGTATCACCTTCCCTGACGAGAAGACGGGGAAATACACCATTGAAATCGGTGGGTTTAAGTGCAAAATCGTCGGGTACTATCTCGGTGACTTTGTGTTGAGCCTTTCCTACCAGATTGATATTGAGGCCTTTCTTGATCTTTATGGTTTCAGCCATAGAATGCTTGATATAGGCTTGGATAAGTTATCGGATTACGCGGCAAATATATCAATTTGTATATATATGCTGGCGTTTAACCTGACTATTTCTTATGCATTTTTTGAGGTTATACAAATATAGGGTAACGTCAACAAAATGGAATAACATTTGTTCGGAAAATTTACTGCTAAATACTTATACCTTTGTAAAAAGCGATGCTATGAAACAAATCAAGGCTGTTCTGACCGGTTTAGTATTGACAATTATAATAAATGCTTCTGCCAATGCCGATTTAATAAGCGGGCAACAGCTTTATGATCATTCAGACAATCCCATTGCTGATACATCGGATTATTACTCGCCGGGTTTCGTAAGGAATGAAGATGTGGTTTATCAGAAAAATATCCGCTCGGTAGTCTTCCGGCAATCAGAGGTAGCCTTGTCAGCCCCCATCATTAACCTGGGAAACGGCGAAACACTCCACCTGGAATTTGACGACCTGAACAGCAATGTCGTTGCTTATTATTATACCATCATTCATTGCGATGCCAACTGGAAAGTTTCGGATATATGGCCCAATGAGTATATCGACGGGCTGCAGGAAGACCAGATTGAAGATTACAAATTCGCTTTTAATACCTTACAGCATTACACACATTACCAGCTTACATTTCCTAACGACAGAATGAGAATGACGCTTTCAGGTAACTATATCCTGAAAGTTTATTTGCGTAGTACCAATAGTGAAGAAATACCGGTGATTACCCGGAGATTTATGGTGGCAGATTCAAAATTCATCCTCAATGCCAGCGTCACAAGGGCAACAACCGTAGAAGATTACGACACGCGCCAGGAAATTGATTTCACAGTAAATACAGCAGGTTATCGCGTTGATGCCCCTTACCAGGACATTCATGTTACAGTGCTGCAAAATTACCGCTGGGACAATGCCATGACCACCCTGAAACCTTTCATGGTGCGCGGTGAACTGCTCGATTATTCATTTGACAACGGCACAAACCAGTTCGATGGCGGCAATGAATTCCGTTTCCTCGACCTGAAAAGCGTACAAATGGTTTCGGGAAATATCCGCCGTATCGAAATGAATGATACCACCTACATGGTTACCCTTTGGGATGCCGAACGACGGACATTCAAGGCATACATTAACAATGCAGATATTGACGGGCGTTTCCTCCTGAAGACAGATGATGAACCTGAAGTTGAAACCATGGGTGAATATGCCCATGTTAAGTTTTTCCTCAGATATGATGCCCCAGTGGCCAATGGGCAGTTATATATTGGCGGAGCATTTAACGGATGGCAGTATAACGCAGAGAACCTGATGCGCTATAATTTTAACAGGCACGGTTACGAAGCAACGCTGAAGCTAAAACAAGGCTATTACAATTTTGCGTACATATTTCTGCCCAACCAGTCATCAGCCGGCGACATGACCTATATTGAAGGAAATCATTCCGAAACGCAGAATACTTACACAATCCTGGTGTACCAGCGCGAAAGAGGAACAATGTACGACCAACTGGTAGGAATGGGGAATTACGATTCGCGGTGAAAATAAATCCCTGGGTTGTTATTCGTACCTGAGTGAGTCAACAGGATCGAGATTGGCGGCCTTATTAGCCGGCAACAGTCCCGAAACAAGCGCGACACCAAAGCAAAGAGTCACTCCCAGCAATATCCATGGCCAGGGAACGAGAAAGCTGCTGCCGATAGCAAGCGATAGTCCGTTGCCGATAGCAATACCAAAAATAATACCCAGCAATCCTCCAAGCTGAGCAATTACAACAGCTTCGACCAGGAACTGGTTTCTTATGGTTCGGCGGGTTGCACCAATGGCTTTGCGTACGCCAATTTCACGGGTACGTTCAGTCACCGAAACCAGCATAATATTCATCAGGCCGATAGCGGCACCAATCAGGGTAATAATGCCGATGATTGTTGCAGCGAGTCTGAGGTATTTCAGATTCTCAAAAAGCATATTGGCGAGATTATCACTCTTGCTGATATCAAAACTATCTTCCTCGCCAACATTCTGTTTCCTGATAACTCGAAGCAGGCCTGCGGCTTCTCCTTCGGCAGCATCAAGCAATGTACCGTCGCTGGTGGTAATGTTGATTGAATAGCTCGCGTTGGGTCGCGGAAACTTTTCGCGCACATTGTTAAGCGGTACAAAACAGTTGTTGTCGGGATTGAAACCCATGCTCGATCCTTTTTCCTTGAGCACCCCGATAACCAGGTAGCGGCCGGGCCCTACTGTGATGAACCGCCCGACTGGCTCTTCATTATTTTTAAAAATCTGTTTAACAATATTACTGCCGATTATAACCGAATTCGAGCCGTAAAAAACCTCGGAAGGCGTGAAATTTCTCCCTTTTGCAAGCTCGTAGCCCGAAGTGGCCAGGTAATCATCATCAGAGCCAATCACCGGGATATTAGGGTTGGTTTTGCTGGAGGCATACTTTAAGGTTGCCGTTCCTGTAGCATAAAGATAGACAGAAGTATTGGACGGAAATGCATATTCGGTTTTAAACCGCATGGCTTCATCATAAGTAATCTCCCTGAAGAACTTGGCTTTTGGCGGCCTGCCACCCATATGCACCTGCATCGGCCTGTTGCGAATGGTGAGCGTGTTGGCTCCCATCATCTGAAAATTGTCGTTGAGATAGTACTTTATAGCATCGATGGATGTGAGGATACCCACCAGTGCCATGATGCCGAAAGCGATGATGAGCACTGTGAGTATGGTGCGGAGCATGTGGCTCCTGATCGACCCCAGCGAGATACGTACATTTTCGTAAACAAGCCCTGAAAAAAACGAATTGGCCATTTGTTGATCGGGGTTATAATAATCAGCGTTCTACTTTGTTAAAAGTTCGGTTATGAGCCATGAAAAAGATCTGAACAGAGTGTAAAATTAATTAAAAATAATGCAGACCCTGAGCAATATTTTCCTGCCAACCTAAGCAGTTAAT
>DAONEL010000074.1:7076-13555 GCA_035403045.1 Bacteroidales bacterium | reverse complement strand
CCATGGTCGATATGGGCTATGATACAGAAGTTTCGGATATTTTCCATCGGGTGCAAAAGTAAGAAATAAGCACGTAGGTACATCTCCTGCCCCGAACAGCATTTACGCTCCATATTTTACTGAAAATCGAACTAAAACCTGCCGGGATTTGTTCCTCTTTAAAGATTTCTGAGTACCTTTGCATCGCTTTTAAATAATACATACACATACTTAAAAATCAATATATTATGACAAAGATCAAAGTTGGTATCAATGGATTTGGCCGCATTGGCCGCCTTGTATTCCGTGCCTCCATTCTTCGCGACGACATTGATGTGGTAGCTATCAACGACCTTATTGATGTAAATTACATGGCTTACATGCTTAAATACGACACCGTTCACGGCCAGTTTAAAGGCACCGTGGATGTAAAAGACGGACACCTGGTTGTTAACGGCCAGACCATCCGTGTGACCGCATGCAAGAACCCTGCAGAGATCAACTGGCACGAAGTTGGCGCTGAATATGTAGCCGAATGCACCGGTTTATTCCTCACCAAGGAAACCTGCCAGTCACATGTTGACGGCGGAGCAAAACGCGTTATCATGTCGGCACCTTCAAAAGACGATACTCCCATGTTTGTTTACGGTGTTAACCACAAAAAATACGCCGGCGAACAGTTTATCAGCAATGCCAGCTGCACTACCAACTGCCTTGCACCGCTCACCAAGGTTATCAATGATAACTTCGGCATCGTTGAAGGCCTTATGACAACCGTTCATGCCACCACAGCCACCCAGAAGACTGTTGATGGACCTTCGGCAAAGGACTGGCGCGGCGGACGTGCTGCTGCAGGCAACATCATCCCTTCGAGCACCGGAGCTGCCAAAGCCGTTACCAAGGTTATCCCCGAACTGAAAGGCAAACTCACCGGTATGTCGTTCCGCGTTCCTACACTGGATGTATCAGTAGTTGATCTCACCTGCCGCCTCGAAAAAGCCACTACTTATGACGAAATTAAAGCTGCCGTGAAAGCCGCTGCCGATGGCGAACTGAAAGGTATCCTCGGATATACTGCCGATGCAGTTGTATCGAGCGATTTTGTTGGCGACAGCCGCACCTCGATTTTTGACGCCGAAGCCGGTATCATGCTGAATGCCAATTTTGTGAAACTCATTGCCTGGTACGACAATGAATGGGGCTACAGCTGCAAGATCCTTGATATGATCAAACACATGAGCACAGTTGCTTAATCCAAGCTGTCGAATTATTGAAAAGCTGCTTTCGGGCAGCTTTTTTTTATTATGACAAGAAATCGATAGACAGAGAGTGAAATTCTCATTGAACTGTGAGAAAGAGGAAATCGATTTATTGAAAATTTATTCGGAAATTTGATCTTTAATCTGCTTTCGTGCCAGAGGCTTTAGCATGAAAGTATTTTGATCAATATCTAAAAAATCATCTTCAACTTTTTCAGTGTAACCGATGGATAAACAACTTTTGAATGAACTGATTATTAACTGTGTAAAACAAGTCCTCGAGGAAGTTGCATCAGGACACACTACTAACATTAATTCTGAATCAAAGCTTTATAGTTCGGGAGGCTTGCTGGACAGTCTGAGCCTTGTAAGGCTGATTGCTGACATTGAGGAAGAAATTTACCAAAAAACAAACCAAACAATCACCCTGGCTGACGAAAAAGCAATGAGCCAAAGAAACTCTCCTTTCAAAAGCATAATCTCTCTGTCAGACTATATTGAGAAACTCTTAACAGAATAAATCACGCTGCCTATGAACCGGTTAGTTATCATCATTACAGGAACGAGTAAGGGAATAGGGAAAGAACTATGCAACTACTATCTTTCAAAAGGCCATATCGTTCATGGATGCAGCCGTAGTGATTCCGGTATTAACCACCCTGAATATCAGCATTATTCTCTTGATGTTGCCGATGAAAAAGCTGTTACCGGCATGATTCGCCAGGTGGTTAACAAAAATGGCCGGATCGACGTACTGATCAACAATGCCGGGATCGCCAGCATGAATCCCGTAATACTTACACCTCTGCAGACTGCAGTTAATATATTTAACACTAATTACTTCGGTACATTGCTTTTCATGCGTGAAACGGGGAAAGTAATGATCAGGCAGAAAAAAGGAAGGATTGTAAATTTCTCAACCGTGGCAACACCGCTTCGCCTCGAAGGAGAATCAGTATATGCAGCAAGCAAGGCTGCTGTAGTAAGCCTGACAGAAACCGCTGCCCGCGAACTGGCACCTTATTCAATTACCGTGAACGCCATCGGACCTACTCCCACGCCTACTGATCTTATCAAATCTGTCAGCAAGGATAAAATTGATTCACTTACCAGGCGACAAGCTATCCTCAGACTTGGTACAATTGACGATATCACTAATGTGATTGACTTTTTTATCGATGAAAAAAGTGATTTCATCACCGGACAAACCATTTACCTTGGAGGAGTAAATCACTGACCATGAAATGGTTTCTTGAAAAATTCATGGAATTTAATGATCGTCCTGCTGTAATCGACAAAGGGAAAACATATTCTTATTCAGAGCTTTATACACAAATTCTCACTACAACCAGGAACCTTCAATCCTTTGACCTCAACTCCCCCGGAGTAATTGCCCTGACAGGCCGCTTCTCGTTTAAGTTAATTGCTGCCTTTTTCGCACTTTTCGAAAACAACCATTCCATTGCTATCCTCCCAGAAAAAGATACCGAATGCTTGTCAAGAATCAATTTGCTTGAACCTGATGCCTCTATCATTATTACTGAAGAACAAACAGAGATAGTAAAGCTGTCATCTCATGCCCGATCAGACTTGCTGAAAACTATGATATCTTCCGGGCATTCAGGTATGGTACTTTTTACCAGTGGAACAACAGGAAAACCTAAAGCAATCCTGCACGATCTTGATGCTTTGTTCGAAAAGTACAGGCGCAATTATACCAAGGATCTGAACTGCTTACCACTGCTGGGTATTGATCACATCGGCGGTTTTGATATTTTAGCAAGCCAGCTTGCAATAGGAGCAACAATAACAATTCCTGAAGACAGATCCCCGCAGGGCATTGCCGCAGCAATTGAAAGGCACAGAGTAAATGTTATCTCGGCGACTCCGACCTTTCTTAATCTTTTCCTGCTAAGTGAAGTGTTCAAAGAATTTAACCTCACCTCTCTGTCAATCATTGGGTATGGTTCCGAACCTATGCCGGATTGGCTTTTAAAGCAACTTAATCATACTTTCCCGGGTGTATCGCTTCAGCAAAAATATGGTATAAGCGAAACCAATGCCATCAGGATAAAAAGCAAGTCGGATGAAAGCCTGTTTTTTAAAATTGATGATCCTCAGGTTGAATTTCAAATTGTTGAAAATGAACTTTGGATAAAAAGCCCGAATCTATTCCACGGTTATCTCGGTGATAAGGAGAATGAGCCCTGCGATGGATGGTACAAAACCGGCGATATTGTTGAGAAAGATGACGAAGGATATCTACATATTCTGGGAAGGAAATCCGACATCATCAATGTTGGGGGTGAAAAAGTATTTCCTTCTGAGGTAGAGCAGGTTATTATACAACTCCCATATGTAAATGACTGCCGCGTTTATGGCGAAAAGAGCCTGATTACAGGTAACATTGTAGTTGCTGACATTCATTCCACTTCAACACTTGATTTGAACAACCAAAGAAAAGAGATTCGAAAATATCTGCTGGATAGACTAGCACGTCATAAAATACCAGTTAAAATCAATTTTGTAGAATCCATTGAATACAGCGACCGACTAAAGAAAAAACGGTAGTCAATTTAAGCCTTTTACTTATGAAACTGAAACTTATCCTCACATTCGACCACGAACTTCCGCTTGGTGGTGTCCGTACTTCCTATAAAGAAGCATTGTTTGATCCGACTTACCGCCTGTTTGACCTTGCCGGAGAATTGAAGGTTCCAGTGGTCCTTTTTTCCGACATCCTCTGTGCTATGCGTTTCAAAGAGTGGAACCGCCAAGATTTTTATGACCCATACGTATTGCAATTGCAGGAAGCTGTGAGGAAACAACATGACGTTCAACTACACCTGCACCCGCACTGGCTCACAACAAAGTTTCTAAATAACACTTTTAAGCCTTCGACCGATTATAAGCTCGCCGACTTTGAAAAACACAACGAATGGCCGGTTAACCGGATTATAGAAGAAGGCACGAACCTGCTAACCCAGATTTGCATTGCTGCAGATCCGAATTATAAGTGCAATTCTTTTAGAGCCGGAGGTTATAATCTTGAGGGAAATTCATCTCTGATATTCTCTACCTTATATCAAAACGGAATCCGCTTCGATAGTTCACTTATTAAAGGATATTATTTCCGGTCAGGGTTATCGGAAATAAATTATTTCAATCTGCCAAAGCAGCCTAACTGGTTCATCGGACTTACGGGAGACATAAGGAAGCCTGACATTAATGGTATCTATGAAATCCCGATCGCCAGTATACCAAAAACCCCGTTTGAGGTTCCAACTCGCTTTAAGCTGAAAAAACTGGCAAACCAGGGACCAAAAAATCATGGTTACCAAATTCATGAAGGCAATCCTACCGACATGCAATCAAAAATTAAAATGATGTTCTCTGCAAGAATGTTGTCATTCGATAATTATACTCTCTCCATTGATTACCTGATGAAAAATCTAAGTCATAACATCAGGAAATATAGTAAGCACGACACGGCTATTCTAAGCATCAGCGGACATCCAAAAAGCATGGGTGATTATTCCTTTGGTCTGATGAAAGATTTTGTAACCAGGGTTCGTGATAAATATCCTGATACAGAATTCACAACATTTACAAAGCTCGCAAAAGAAATGAATTTTTAAAATGGGAGTTAAGAAATTAATATTCAGATTGTTGCCGGTTACTGTTTTTGTTTCACTGCGAAGCAAATACCGTTTAATCCTCAAAGCTGTTTACAAACCATTGACTGAAACAGATTTCATCAACATTTTAACGAAGCGAATGGGAATCAACAAGGGCGATGTTGTATTCATCCATTGTTCAGTTGACGCCCTTAATATTAGATTCAGTGCTTACCGCTTGCTGGAAATACTTCTGGATACTGTTGGTCCTGATGGTACACTGGTTTTTCCTGCATGGCATTTTACTTACAGAGCCGAAGACTATCTGAAACAAGACAAAATATTCAATGTAAGAAAATCGCCATCAGCACTTGGACTGCTTTCTGAACTTGCTCGCAGGCACAAAGATGCAGTACGAAGCATTCATCCTACGACTTCAATTGTTGCTATTGGAAAAAAGGCCGTAGAGATTACATCCGAACATGGTAAAACCATTTATCCATGCGATGAAAACAGCCCTTTCTATAAATTATTGGAATGCAACGGAAAGATAGTTGGTCTTGGTGTTGACACCAACTTCCTTTCGTTTGTTCATTGCCCTGAAGATATTATGAAAGGTCACTTCCCCATTAAGACACGTACTGACAAAGTATATGACGCTAAAGTAATTGATAACAAAGGGAATACAAGAATTATAAAAACACTTGCAGCCCACGAACAGATAAAATTCAGAGACATTAATCATTTTCTGAAAAATAATATCAGCAATGAGGTCTGTGAAAATTTTGCCTATAAGGGCAACAGGTTCTTTATTGCCGATGCTAGCCGGCTCTACAACAGAATTGTAGAATTATCCAATCAGAATATTACCATTTATACGAATAAAGCTGTGATACGAAACATTCCCAAATCCTGATTAGTCAAAAGAGAATCGCCTCGTACGCACTATTAACTAATTGCTAGTACACCATTAACTAATCAGCTTTCTTATATACTGGTAATCCAGGTAATAAAGAATCCTTATTGAAAAACTATTTGCCTGCGGCGTATTGAAAGTGCGGTCGAGGTTGTCGAAATAATTGCTGATCATCGTATTATCGAAAGTATTGATAGCATTTTTCCAGACGACACTCAACTCGCTGCCGGGGGCAAAGTACCATACAAACTGGGCATCGGCGGTAAAAGCATTAAAGTTGATATCATGATTTTCATTGTAATAAGAATCAGAAAGCGATCCGTCACTGTTAAGCGTGAAGTAACTGCTGTAATCCACCTGCGACCAGTAATGACGCAGCCTTAATGTTAGTGAAGTACGCTTGCTGAAAGTGTATTGACCGGACAGGATGGTGCTCAGCGTCGCTACATCGCGTTTACCGAAGATGACAGAATGCAGCATTGCCGAATCATACCTATCGGCTACCCATCCGTAATCATTTGTCGTTTTGCCGTAATTAACGTCAAGGGTAAGCGTAGCTTTGTCGGTAAACCTCATGCGCGGGGTGAGTTCGAGCTGCCAGCCGTGCGAATGGTTATCAGGCATGGTGAGCCATTCCGCCTGGCTTCTCAGGTAAAAACGCTTTCTTGAATCAGTAGCCACAATAAGGTCGGCACTATAATAAGCCGG
>DAONEL010000074.1:0-6976 GCA_035403045.1 Bacteroidales bacterium | reverse complement strand
ACTTCAAAGGGTGAAAGGTTCAGGATTTTGTCATCGCTTTGCACCTGCCCGAAATCGGGGATGAGCATCATATCTACGGTATAACTTTCGTTGATGCCAAAACGCAGGTCCATGCCTCCCCTGGCAACCGACGACCATCTGTCTATAGAAGGATCTTTTTCTACATAGCCTGCTACATACGGTGTAACTGAAAGCCTCAGCGGCGGGTCAATGTTCTTCATGCCGGTCACTTCGCCGTAATACATAAAAAGGTCCTGCTGAACCGTGTTATCAACGAAACACCATGTTGACCACTCGTTCCGCCGTTTCAGGTTTCTCCACATATTGATTCCCCAAACCTGCTTTTCAGCCTTAGGGAACCGCAAGGCAGAGTAAGGTATTTTTATTTCGACGATCCAGGCTGAATCGGTTATCCTTGCAGCCGACTCCCACACTGCATCCCAGTTAATATCCTGGCCCACAACCGAATACTTGGTATCGTTCTGCAAGCCGAGCGGTGTCACCTTGAATTCGTACATGTTCAGGGCATCGTTGTACGGAAGGATATCAAAAGAAATATAATCGGTGTTGAGCAACTCTACCTGGTCACGTTTGCCCATTTCGTGGCAGATACTGTCGGGATAAGGATCATAAAGGACTGCTGAAGCATAAAAAGCCACATCATCATATGCAAACCGGACTTCGGTGGCAAAGGGTGCTTTCAATCCATTGACGGGGCTGTACTCGGTAAAATCGCCGGCAACCGGGAGGTTCTGCCAGAATGGTTCATCCATGTATCCATCAATTTTCGGTGCTGTGTCAATCCGCAGCGCTTCGATGATTTTCCTGGTTTTAATGGTAGTATCGCCAGAAAGAATTCCCGGCCAGGCATATGTGACATTGGAAATCAACAGTAAAGCAAGAGAAATAATCCTGATACAAGCAAGCTGCGATTTTGCCATACAGTGTATTGTTAAAATACCGCTGCAATGATAGAAAATGCAACTTAAGCGGAAAATTCTTTTCGACCGTCGTCACATAATATCCGGTGACAGGGCGTAAAAATTCTGTAAAACTGTTGCAACAGTTACCGCATGATTGTTTGTTCCCTGCCGGGGCCTGCTGAAAGAATATCGATCGGCAGGTTCACAGTTTTTTCGATAAAACGGATATAATCTGACAGTTTTGAAGGCAGAACGCCGAAGTTGGTCAGCCCTTTTAACGATGTCTGCCATCCTTCGAAGGTGCGATAGACCGGTTTAACATCACCACTCAACGTTTCGAAGGTGAGTTCGGGAATTTCCATTCCGTCAATTTTGTAGGCAGTGCATATTTTCACTTTCTCAAAATCGTTCATCACATCGGCTTTCATCATCACGAGGTCGGTAACACCGTTGAGCATGATGGCATAGCTGAGCGCAGGCAGGTCGAGCCAACCGCAGCGGCGCGGACGGCCGGTGGTAGAGCCATACTCGTTGCCGTTCTGGCGAAGCAGTTCGCCGGTTTCTTCATTGAGTTCGGTAGGAAACGGACCGCTGCCAACGCGTGTGCAATATGCTTTGAAAACGCCGTAAACCTTACCAATGGCTGTCGGCGGGACCCCCAGGCCCGAGCACACACCTGCCGTGATGGTATTGGAAGATGTCACATAAGGATATGACCCGAAATCAACGTCGAGCAGGCTGCCCTGGGCTCCTTCGGCCAGTATGCGCTTTCCTTCGGCCAGTGCATGATTGATAAAGAGTTCGCTGTCGATGAGTTCAAATTCTTTGAGTGATTCTACGGCTTCGAACCATCTTGCTTCGTATTCTGCAACCGGCATTTTATCGATTTCCTGCTTCGATAAATCGAAGTCATAGGATTCGAGTATGCGCAGGTGCCTTTCTTTCAGGGCGTCATATTTCAATTTAAAATCAGCTGAGAGCATATCACCGAATCGTATCCCGAAACGCGCAGTTTTATCGGTATAGCAGGGGCCTATGCCTTTGAGTGTGGAACCGATTTTACCTTTTCCCATGGCTGATTCATAGGCTGCATCAAGTAGGCGATGGGTGGGAAGGATAAGGTGTGCCCTTTTGCTGATAAGCAGGTTTACACGGGGTTCAACGCCTTTAGCCCTGAGAGCAAGAATTTCTTTATAAAGAATAAACGGATCAGCAATAACGCCATTACCAATGATATTGATTTTATCAGGATGAAAAATGCCTGACGGGATGGTGTGAAGCACATGCCTGTCGCCGCCGATTTCGAGCGTGTGGCCTGCATTGGGGCCGCCCTGGAAGCGGGCAATAATATCATAACGGGGAGTAAGAACATCCACAATTTTTCCTTTGCCTTCGTCGCCCCACTGGAGGCCAAGCAATACGTCAATTTTCATCGTAATGACACAAAATAATGAGGCTTATAAGGCCCCGGTTTCAGAGTGTAAAGGTAAGGATTAAAGCTAAACACCGGGAAAAGTGTCCGGTTAAAAAAGGATTCAGAACTCAGGATTTATCGGATTGAGTGCTATGAGGCTCTTTGTATCCGTAAAAGGTCAGTGAATGGTGATTGATTTTTACGCCGAGCGTTTTTTCAACTGCGATTAAAATTTCATGAACCCTGGGATCACAAAATTCGAGAACCTGCCCGGTATCAAGGTCAATAAAGTGGTCGTGCTGCTGAAATTTGAACGATTTTTCGAATTGTGCACAATTGTTCCTGAACTGATGCTTGGTAACAAGGTTGCAGTTGAGCAGCAGATCGATGGTATTGTAAAGCGTAGCGCGGCTCACGCGGTATTTGTTGTTTTTCATCTGGATATAGAGCGTTTCTATATCAAAATGCCCGTCGGTATTATAAATCTCCTTGAGAATTGTAAAACGTTCAGGCGTTTTCCGATGCCCCAGCTTTTCAAGATATTCTGTGAATATCTTTTTAACTGTATCAAAATTTACACGTTCATTTTCCTGCGACATACCGAAGAAATTTTCTATAAAAATACAAAATTAAACATCTATCTGGATTTGGTATAAATAAAAATAGTTTTACAGTACTTGTTTTGATAAATTTCTATTTATCAATACGTTACAAAGATATCAAAGAACGAAATTATCACGCCGGGTAACCGGAGTTAGTTTATCAAGGTGAAAAAAGGCAGAGGTAATGTCGGATTTCAGAGTTTCATCACGCGGGTAACTGTCGATATCCCGTTGATTTTCTTGATTTCACCTATCAGGCGGTTAATATCGATGGTATCATGAACAAAAAGCCCTATGGTTGTTTCAAATATATCACCCGATGTTTCGATATGGAATACCTTGATATTGAAGTTCATTTGCTCACTGATCACGTTAATCAGTTCATAAATAAGGCCTTTGCGATCGATACCGGTGGCCTTCATTGCTGTCAGGAATGTATTGAGATGCCGGTTTGGCCAGCGCGGAGTGATCATTCGTTTGGCATGACGCGACATCAGCTCAATTGCTTCGGGGCAATGTGTGCGATGCACCTGTATGTAGCCGTCGGTTGAAACATAACAAACAATATCGTCGCCGGGCAGAGGCAGGCAGCAAGTGCTGGCGGTAAATTCCGTATCGTCGAGGTCAGGGATAGAAGGCAGCATTTTCGAAACCGGCAGTTCACCTGTGACATTGGCAGGCTCTTCACGCTCATCATCACTTACCCTGAGACTGGCTTTGTGCTCAAGACAGCAATTACGGACGTCATTCAGGCTTATTTCATCTTTTGAAACTTTATAGTAAAGGTCAATATTGCTTGAAAGCCCGTAGTAACTCATAAACCTGGCAATGTTTGCCTTTGTGAACCTGATTTTCAGCTCGTTGAAATACGATTCAAGAAGTGCACGGCCTTCTTCGGCAAACTGTTTTCGCTGCTCTTTTAGTGTCTCCTTTATATAAGTTTTGGCTCTTACGGTATAAGCATAATTGAGCCATTCTTCTTTGGGCTGGCCTTTTTTTGAAGCAATTATTTCTACCTGGTCACCACTTTTTAATGTGTAATTCAGCGGGACTAACTTGTGGTTGACTTTTGCTGCAATACAGGAATTGCCAAGCTGCGTGTGAATGTTATACGCAAAATCCAATACTGTGCTTCGTGCCGGCAACGATTTAATTTCTCCCCTGGGAGTGAATACAAACACTTCGTCAGTGAATAGCGTAAGCTTGATGTCATCCAGGAATTTCAATGCATTGGAATCAGGTGTTCGGAGTATTTCCCTTACCTTGCTAAGCCACTGATCAAGGCCTGTTTCATGAACCCTTTCGGGATCGCTCAACAATTTGTACTTCCAGTGAGCGGCATAGCCACGCTCGGCAATTTCGTGCATCCGCCTTGTACGTATCTGAACCTCAACCCATTGCCCGGTCAGGCTCATTACAGTAGTGTGCAGCGACTCGTAACCATTGGCCTTGGGAGTGGATATCCAGTCGCGAAGCCTGTTTTGCTTTGGGTTGTAATGATCAGAGACTATACTGTAAACCTGCCAGCAATTTATTTTCTCCAGTTCGGGAGGCGAGTCGATGATAATGCGGACGGCAAATAAATCATATACTTCCTCGAAAGGGATTTCTTTTGTCTGCATCTTTTTCCAGATGGAATAGATGGACTTTTCACGGCTATCGATCTCGAATGAAATTCCGCTGGAAGCCAACGACTTTTTAATAGGCAAAATAAATCGTTGAATAAATCGGGCACGCTCGTACTCGGTATCATGCAGCTTTTGCGCAAGCGTATTATAAACTTCAGGCTCAATATACTTAAGTGCGAGATCTTCAAGTTCGCTCTTAATCGCGTATAAACCAAGGCGATGCGCTAACGGTGCGTAGAGGTAAAGCGTTTCTGCTGCGATGTTTTTCTGCTTGCGGGCCGGCATGGCATCAAGCGTACGCATGTTATGCAGCCTGTCGGCCAGCTTGATCAGGATCACCCTCACATCATCAGAAAGGGTAAGGAGCATCTTTTTGAAATTCTCAGCCTGGGCCGAAGATTCCATGGTTTCGTATCCATCCTTGATCTTTGTAAGCCCGTCAACAATGTAAGCAACCTTGGGCCCAAATTTATCCTGAATAAATTCTATCGTATAATTCTCGTTGTCCTCAACCACATCATGAAGCAGGGAGCAGATGATGGCAGTTTCACCCAGGCCGATTTCTCCGGCAACAATGCGGGCAACTTCAATGGGATGGTAAATATATGGCTCACCGCTTAGCCTGCGCATGGTACGATGGGCTTCACTGGCAACATGGAATGCTTCTTTTACCTTGTTCTTTTCACGAACACCTTTGTTAGAATTCCATGCCCGGAGCAGGCCGCGATACCGCTTGACTATCTCTTTATTTTCCCGTTCATTATCAGCTATATACATAAGTCACCTGCTTTCAGGAGAATTGCAAAGTTAACGATTCTTAGCATGGGATAAAGTGAGGCAGACCCTATCTGCTTATTTTTATATGAACAGAATTTTGCTTAAAACTCCTTGTTTGTTTGGTTTACTTTTTGTGGCGGTAATTTAGAAGCTCCTTTTCATCAAGTGCAAATTATCTTTAGTACCTTTGAAATCGTGTTTCTGTGATTGCACATACCAGCTCAGATTCTACAATTCGCTCATGATCAAACGCTTATTCTTCATATTTATATTAGTTGCAGCAATTTTGCCTGCCTGGGCTACACACCAGCGCGCGGGTGAAATTACTTTTAAAAGGCTCAGCGAACTGAAATATGAAGTAACAATAATCACTTATACGCAAGCATACAGCCTTGCCGACCGTAATGAACTGGAACTGCAATGGGGCGATGGCACTTCATCGATCCTTCCCCGGTCAAACGGGCCTGCAGGCTATACACCAGCCGGGTATGCTTCTGATCATATCGGGGAGATCATCGGGCCAGCTTCTGATTCTATCCGTAAAAATATTTACATCGGACAGCACACCTATGCCGGGCCGGCAACTTACATTATTACGCTTGAAGATCCTAACAGGAACGAAGGGATCATGAACATCCCGAATTCGGTGGATGTTCCTTTCTTTATTGAATCCCAGCTAGTTATAAATCCTTTTGTGGGTGCAGATAACTCTCCGCAACTCTCGATGCCTCCCATTGATAAAGCCTGCGTTGGCCATCCTTACCTTCATAACCCCGGGGCTTACGATGCCGATGGCGACAGCCTTTCATATGCTTTCGTGGTTTGCCGTGGCGAAGGCGGAGAACCTATTCCCGGTTTTAAAATGCCGAATGAAGTGGATCTGGCTAACCCGAGTTCATTTACTATAAACCCTGTGACCGGAGATATTTTGTGGGATAAACCAACCATGCAGGGTGAGTACAATTTTGCATTCCTGGTGGAAGAATGGCGAAACGGCGTGCGCATAGGATATGTTACCCGCGATATGCAGATACGTGTGCTGGCTTGTAACAACGAGGCCCCCGTGATTGAAGACCTTATGGACACCTGTGTGGTAGCGGGCGATTCGCTCACCTATTACATCAAAGCGACCGACAGCAACCTCGATGATATAACGCTTACTGCCACAGGGCAGCCATTTGTGCTGGCAAAAAGCCCCGCTGTTTTTGAACAACTGACTGACACTGTTTATGGCCAGGCGACCGGTATTTTGCAATGGCGGACCGATTGCAGTCATGTAAAAAAATCAGCTTACCAGGTTTTCCTCAAAGCCACCGACGATGCAAGGCCTGTTTCGCTTTTCGACATTCACACACTGAATATAAGGGTTATAGGTCCAAAAACCGAAAACATAAGCGCGACACCACTCGGCAACTCCATCACCGTGGCATGGAGCCCTAACGGATGCTCAAATGCAGTGAGTTACAATATTTACAGGCGAAATGGTTTCTATGGTTTTGTTCCGGGTTATTGCGAAACCGGTGTGCCGGCATCCACGGGATACCGCAAGATTGCTTCGGCCGACGGCTGGGCTAACACCACATATACTGATACCGATGGCGGACAGGGCCTTGTTCATGGTGTAGACTACTG
>DAONEL010000073.1:0-13778 GCA_035403045.1 Bacteroidales bacterium | reverse complement strand
CTCCTGTATTCCTTCAGAAATGGAATTATTATTCAGCCTCTTAAGGTTCAGGCAGTCTCTTTAGCAAAATCAATGATGGTGCCCACCATGGCCATGCACGTGACCGTGGCTTAGCTCTTCAGTAGTTGCCTGACGAACATCCAGAATTGATCCTGTAAAATGCAGGTTTTGGCCAGCCATCGGATGATTAAAATCCATTGTCACTGCCTGTGGCGTAACTGCCAGTACCCTGCCCTGAAGCATATGCCCTTCTGAATCGCGCATGGGGATTAGATTACCGATGGAAAGCATCTGCTCATCAACCTTACCGTCAATTTTAAATATTTCTATATCAAGGTCGATAACAGCACTGGGATCCTGGTCGCCATAGGCATCAGCGCTAACCAGCCTGAATTCAAACGGGTCTCCTGATTTCAAGTTAGCGAGATGCTCTTCAAAACGTGGCAGCATGTTTCCGGCGCCGTAGAGAAATACGAGGGGATCAGTTTCCTGTGCTACTTCAATGATTTCTCCTTCTGCATTGTCGGCTCTCAGTGTGTAGCTCAACGAAACTACAGTGTTTTTGTCTATTTGCATGTGTATTGGGTGGATTTATTTAAGTGTATATATTTCTTTTTTAGACTGTTAGGTTTCATTGTTGTTGTGAAGTCAGAAGTCAGAAGTCAGAAGTCAGAAGTCAGGAGTCAGGAGTCAGGAGTTAGAAGTCAGAAGTCAGGAGTCAGTTTCGATAGCTATCAAAATCAGAATGGCTTGCCGGAACATAAACAATCGCTCTTCGTAACTGCGAAGTCGATCCGGAAATCTCATACTCAGGGAATACAGCAATGTTTTCATTAGCTAAAAAATCCAATTGATCGGACTTCTGCCCGACAGTTAAACTTAGAAAACGCGTTGCATTCTTATCCATATTCTGACTTCTGACTTATGCCCCTGACACCTTGTTTAAAAAAAAGCTTTTGAAATTGATTTACTCGACTACTGAGTCATTGGCCATCCTTATTGAATCACTGGCCGGCAGTATTGTGCGGCAATCGTATGATTTAGAAATGGGAATCTTGGCTTTTTCAAAACGCTTCCTGTACCTCTTCATGCTTTCGTCTTTGAGCACTTTCTCCATGAACTTGCCATATACCGGCATGGCTGTTCTCAGTCCTTCACCTACATGTGATGTCTTGAAATGGATTGACCTGTCGTCGTTACCAACCCAGCAACCACCCACGAGGTTTGGAGTAACACCAATGAACCATCCGTCAGCATAGTCGTTTGAAGTTCCGGTCTTGCCACCGAAATCAGTGTCGAACCTGAAAAGGTCATGCTCAAAAAGGCCCTGCGGCGTACCACCCGGTTCGGTGAGGCCCGCCCTTAAAATAGTAGTCATGAGGAATGCATTCTCACTTGAAATCACCTGCTTGTGAGGTGGTTTATATTCATAAAGCACATTCCCGTTATTATCTTCGATGCGGGTGACCAGCACAGGGTCAACACGGTAACCATCATTCACAAAACCACAATAAGCCCCAACAATCTCAGCCAGCGACACATCACTGGAGCCGAGGCAAACTGCAGGCACATCAGCCAATTCCGACTGAATACCAAGTAGTTTTGCTCTTTCGATCACTTTTCGCCAGCCAATTTTTTCGGTAAGCTGAACGGCAATTGAATTAACCGAACGGGCAAAGGCATGTTTCAATGTCATTGAACCACTGTGACTTCGATCAACATTCTTAGGCTTCCACTCTTTTTCTTCTCCCTTTTCAATGTATTTAATCGAAACCGGTTTATCGGTCAATTTATCACAGGGACCAAAACCATTATCAAAAGCCGCCGAATACACAAATCCCTTGAAAAGCGATCCCGGCTGGCGTTTCGACTGGTTTACATGATCGAACTTGAAATAAGCATAATTGATGCCGCCTACCCAGGCTTTGACTTCACCGCTCGAAGGCTCCATGGCAATAAAACCGCACTGGAAAAACTTTTTGTAATGTTTGATAGAATCAATTGTACTGAGTGTGGTATCGCGAACACCGTTCCAGGTGAACACTTCCATCTTGTGCGGCTTCATCAGGTGATGTTTCAGCGTATCAGCATTCTGGCCATAGTTTAA
This sequence comes from Bacteroidales bacterium, assembly GCA_035403045.1. Classification (GTDB taxonomy): domain Bacteria; phylum Bacteroidota; class Bacteroidia; order Bacteroidales; family UBA4417; genus UBA4417. The sequence goes on along the minus strand of DAONEL010000073.1, from coordinate 11,671 downwards.
CATCGCACTCTTTATGGCCGGAACATCATCGGCAAGCCGCAGGAAATAGCCAAAATCTTCTTTCCCTTTTTCATCAATCCAGGGAACAACCACGGTTGATCCTCCGCGGTTGAATACCTGCTGTAGCCGGCGGATATGTTCGCCCATCGACTTCTCGGCATATTCCTGCATCTTCGAATCAATGGAAGTATAAATTTTCAATCCGTCGGTCCAGATATCGTGCCCTGTTTCGCGGCTCCATTGCTGCAATGAGCGGGCAACGGCATCGCGCAGGTACGAGGCGCCATCGTTCGACTTATTCCTTCGGTTAAATTTTACACCCAACGGAAGCATTTCGAGCGAATCTTTCTGCTTCTCATTTATATAGTTGTATCGCGAAAGCTGGCTTAGCACCTGGTTGCGGCGGGTCATGGCATTCTTCGGCCTTGAAACCGGGCTGTAGTAAGAAGGCGCCTTCAATATTCCAACCAGCAGTGCCGACTGCTGGATATTCAGCGTGTTTGGCCTGCAATCGAAAAAAGTGGATGAGGCTGAATTGATACCGAATGCCTTGCTGCCAAAATCCACTGTATTAAAATACATGGTGATGATGTCTTCCTTCGAATAATTGCTTTCGATTTTCAGCGCATTGATCCACTCTTTCATTTTATAAACAAGGGTACCGAAACCCGGAATCCTGCCTACCAAACCTGTAGAATAATCACTTCTTGTTTTGAAAAGGTTTTTTACAAGCTGCTGTGTAATGGTGCTGCCTCCCCGCCTGTCGCCCTGCACTGTTGACCAGAGCGCTGCAAACGTAGCTTTGAAATCAATCCCGTGATGGTTGTAAAACCTCACATCTTCGGTGGCTATTAACGCATTGACCAGGTTTGCCGGAAGGTCCTTGTATTCAACCGGGGTCCTGTCCTCGGTATAATATCGTCCAAGCAGCTTGCCGTCAGCCGAAATAAGCTCCGAAGTAATGCTCATCGGCGGGTTTTTCAGTTCCCTGATGTTTGGCGAGCCTCCGAATAATCCGAGGAAATTCACATCCACCATCAGGATAAACAGGATGAGCGAAGCAAAGAGATACATCGTAACAACCATTCCCCTTATCCAGAATGGAGTTCCTGCCGGTATCCTGAAAAAGTTCACCAGGGCTTTCCAGGCTCTCACGATGTAATCCCAGGCCATTGTTAAAAGTGAAAGTCTGTGTTTAGGGGTTTCTCCGGGCATATCGGATCCTGGTTGAGGTAAAGAGCTGCAAAGTTAGCCAATTTCCGTTTTGAATATTACAGCCTGAATACAGCTAAGAAATTATTCAAACCTATGATTATAAAGCACTTAACGATCATGTATCGTACTTTTGCAATGCCTTAAGCCTCGCAGCAAGCGGCGGATGTGAGTAATGAACATAAACATAAGCTGGATGCGGCTGCAGGTTTGTCAGGTTTTGAGAGGATAGTTTTTTCAAAGCTTCCTGAAGATCCTTGCTGCTCGATTTCGTCGCAGCAAATTCATCAGCCTGGAATTCATGCTTCCGCGAAATGATGTTCATTCCAATACTCAGTATTTCCGAAACAGGACTGTAAAGAATACCGAAAGCCAGCAGCCCCATGTGAAAGCCGGTTTCAGGTGAACCAAGTGATGCTGAGAGCAAAGGGCTGCTAACCAGCAATGAGAAGATGAATAAAAGCGCACCAGTTTGTAAAAAGTCGAGAATCATCCCTTTGGGTATGTGCTTCTTTTTGTAATGCCCGATTTCATGCGCCAGCACTGCAACCAGTTCACCCGTTGTGTGTTCCTTAATGAGAGTATCAAAGAGTACTATTTTCTTTTGCTTGCCAAATCCACTGAAATAAGCATTGCCCTTGGTCGATCGTTTCGAACCATCCATGGTATATACATTCCGGAGGCTGAACTCAGCTTTTACAGCAAACGACTCAATGGCATCACGCAATTCACCTTCTTCAAGCGGTGTGAGTTTATTAAAAAGAGGCAATATAAGCAAAGTATAGAAGTAGCTGATAAACAAGGTAAACAGCGAGATAACGCCCCACAAAATTAACCAGAAAAGGCTGCCGGTGCGTTCGTAAATCAGGACAATGAGCGACAACATCCCGCCCCCGATAATGACTGCCAGCAGCCATCCTTTGAGCTTATCAACGATGTATGTCCTGGGCTTTGTTGTATTGAAGCCAAACCGCTGCTCAATCACGAAAGTGTCATAAATATCGAAAGGTGTCGTAAGCAGGTCGGCAGCAAAACCAATAATTCCGAAAAACATGAGCGCCTGCATGATTGGTGACGAACTGATGCCTCGGACAAAATGGTCGAGAAAGGCAAAGCCGTTCAACAGGAGCATCGCCAAAATAAGAAGAAAAGAAAACGCCCCGGAAAATAGTCCAAAACGATAATTCACACGCTGGTAGTTTTGCTGTTCAAGGTATTTTCCAGGCTCATAAATACCCTCAAGAAAATCAGGAAGCTTCTTTCCTAACGTATTGAAATTCAGAAAATCCAGTACCAGGTCAAGCAGATATCCAAGTACTACTATTGCAATAATGAGTAAAAAAAGCAGCTCAGCCGTCATATTCTTTTACGAATCTTAATCAATTGAAAAACATTAATTTATTCCCCGAATGCTGAAGCGTCCCATGCACAATCTACTTCATCATTCATCATTTTACAGTGTGCCGAAGGACATTATTCGTTATTCGTTCCCGATAGCTATCGGGATCGTTATCCATTGTTCACCTGCCCCTTTCGCATAACCCTCCGCATGGCAGGTTATTCATTATTCGTTATTCGTTATTCGTTATTCGTTATTCATTATTCCCTAGTATCCTCCGGCCCTTTTCCTTATAAACCATTCGGCAGCAAGCAACACAACAATAAGTGCAAGCACCCACCACAGGTTCACAAGTTCGGTAAAGCGTTTTTGAGAGTAGGCAACCGTTTTAATGTCATCACGATTGGCAAGAAATTCCTCAATTTTCGCCAGATCAGCCGGGTAAACCATCACGCCATCATGCCTTGCTGCCAAATTGTACATAAGGCTGTGATTGGCAACGGTATTAAGGGTCTCAACATTGATTGGCATCACGATGAAGGATCCCTTCTTCTGCATGGGTTTGTTATCGTAAACCACGCTTGCTTCATAATTATACCTTCCCGGGGTAAAACTGCCTGTGTTCAGCGTATATGCATTGGATGTGCGTGAAAATACAAACGGATAACTCTTATTCACCGAATCGGTAACAACGAGTTTCACCTCAGGCGTATTGTCCAGTTCGTAGCTTTCATTGTACAACTCAGCGTTAAAGCTCACCTGTTCATTCTCCAGGTAGCTTTTTTTATCGATGATCCTGAAACGGCTTTTATCTTCCTTTACCGCAAGGTACTGGATTATCTTCGAGATAAGTTCGTCGAAAGCCTTATGGTTGCCTGTTTTCATGAAACCCGCTATGCGCCAGCGCCAAACACCTTCGCCGGCAATTATTCCGGTTTTGGTGTCGATTCCCTGGTTGAATAACACAAGCGGCATTTGTGTTACAACTGACCCTATACGCTGATTCATAAGAACTTCCGAAGCTGTCGCCTGCTGAAACTGCCCGAAAGGAACCGAAAGCGGGGGCATATTGGCAACCATATTCCTGACTTCTTCGGGTAACGAAAAAAGCGGGAAATTATCATTTACCGAGGCATAAGCTTCATTGGCTGCCGTACTCGTGGCAATGATTGACAAACCTGTTTTTAACTGGTTGAAAGCAGCCAGGTTTGATTGTTTGCCCACAATATAAAGCACCGGAACGGAGGCGTTCCTGACTTTCTCGAGCAGCGATACGGCGGCATTGGCCATCGACGGTAACTGGTGAAGAACTACCAGGTCATATTGATGCAGGTCGCCGGGATCGTCGGCTGTCGTTAACTGAACAGCCTGGTAATTGGGATTTGTCTCGATGGCCTGGCGTAAGGCTGCAATATCAGGGTGCGGTGCGGCTGACAGGATAAGTATCTTCTGCCTGCCATCAAGAACATCAACAAAAACATCGTGTACGTTATTTGTTTGGCTTACCTCACCTTTGATGCCTGAAACCGATATCCTGTAACGGCGGGTTCCTGCTTCCGAAGCCTGAATTTTCACCTGGACAGTCCTGGTGAATTCAGCAGAAGTAACTGAAACAGGCTGAGAAAATAGCTTTGCTGATTTCTCATCAGTCACAGTGAGAGTAACTGATTGTCCCTCACACTGATAAGCTGATAAAGTAATTTCCAGCGGGAAATCATTTCCAAGGTACGCAATCTGATTGTAAACTACCCGGCTTATCAGCAAATCTTTGTGTTGATTGGTATCACCCAGGGCCACTGTCACCATAGGGTAAGAAGCGTTTTCTGAGGCAAAAAGCGGGTCAGCGCCACGGTTAACCAGCCCGTCGCCCGCTACGATGAGCGCAGCAACATTCCTGTTAGTATAACGCGTGGCAATCTCATCAAAAAGCTGTCCCATATCAGTTTGCTTCCCGCGAAAATCGCCGGCGATCCCAGGCTGCAGCTTATCAGAATAGCTGTATGTCTGAAGCTCATATTTCGCTGAAAGCTTATCGGCAAGTTTGCTCCATTGCTTAATGAACTCCCCGCGATAATATGCTGAATCTTTCGTCGTAATGATTGACTCTGAATTATCCAGCGCCATGATTACAACCGGCTTCTCAAGCCGCCGTGTGATTGTCTTGATCATTGGCGAAAGCAACAGGAAGGCGATCAGAGATACAGCAAATCCCCTTACCAGAGCGAGCACTTTTTGAGTTATAGGACTGTATTCGCTGTTTTTGTCTTTGAAATATAAAATGGCAGAAATCCCTGCTCCCGCTATCAGGCAAAATAAAACCAGCCACCATGGCAGTTCGGTTGTAAGGGAGAAATTCACGGTAATAAGCGAATAAAAAACAGTGCAAAGGTCGGGTATTTTTCAACTCCAGCCTATGCACTGCTGTATGTATGCGACATTTTCTGTGCCTGCAGCGAGAGCAGGTTATTGTTTCAGTTCGCTGAGCACCATCGACGAAGTGAGCTTGCCTTTCTTATCGTACGATTCGGTCTTCACCATGCCACCGCCTTGTGTCATCCATACGGCAGCGGTTGCGCTTATCTTGAAAAGCATTTTTGTGTCAACATTGTAAGTAACCTTGTAACATTCAAAAGTTCCGGCAGGCACTGTAACTGACTCTTTTGCTGCAACAACCCTGTTCGTAACGTCGATTGTCATGCTTAGTACCGTAACTCCCTGTGTGCCTGATGAAATTGAGTAGCTTGCATCAGGTAATGTCTGACCAACCGACAAATTTGAAGGGTATGACAATTCCGAACTGGTCACTTTTACGTCGGTGCCAAAAGTTGAAGCCATAGCCGGGTCCATCATGCTCGACATATCAACATAAAACTCCCCGTTTTCGCAGCGCATAAGGTACTCAACAGGTTTTGGCTGTTCTTTGCTGTTTTCGGTGGTAACCTCATTGCGTACCTTGTAAACATAAGCATTTCCCTCCCTGTAACTGTCGAGAAATGTTAACCGCGATGTACCGGTCAGTTTTCCTTTGCCGTCAAAGTTCTGGTAGCCAAGCACAGCTCCTTTGCTGAAATTGTAAAACCCGCAGTCCTGTGCCATCAAAAGAGCTGGAAATGCGGCGATCAAAATTGAAACTAGAATTTTTCTCATGGGTTAATTCGTTTGGTTAAAGTACAAATATACGAACAAGAAAGATCCTCCCATGAACAATTTATTATCATTTTTCTGGAGTTAAAATATTTTTTTATATTTAAGTATTTAGGTTCTTAATTTATTATATATTTGCATTGATTTAATCTAAATAATGATAATACGCGAAACTTTAGCATTTAATACTGATATTCAACCCATTAAAGAACAAATAATATGAGCGAGCTAATCAACAATTCAGCACAGCGCAAAGAATTACTCAAGCACATGATCCTGCAACTTCATGGTGGAGAGGCACCCGAAGCAGTGAGGCAGCAATTACTAAACCTCCTGAAAGGCATACCATACGATGAAGTTGTGGAAGTTGAACAGGAACTGATCAACGAAGGCCTGCCGGCTGAGGAAGTTCTGAAATTCTGCGATATTCATACACAGGTCCTCGACGGGCACATTGATCAGTCGGGAGCAAAACCGGTTCCGGCAGGCCATCCGGTTGACACCTTTAAAAAAGAAAACCGTGAACTCGAAAAAGTGTGTCTCAAACTGAATCTGCTCTTATCAACAGTACCGGCTGCTTCCGAAGCCGCCTTGCCCGGACTCATCACCGATCTCACGCAGATGTTTAACCTGCTCATGGATGTGGATAAGCATTACCGCCGAAAAGAAAACCTGCTTTTCCCGTTCCTTGAACAGCATGGTATCACCGGCCCTCCCAAAGTGATGTGGGGAAAGCATGACGAAGTACGCGAAATGCTGAAAGCTTCACTCGAAGCGCTCAAAACAGGAGGCGTCACTTTATCAGTACTTGAACAACTCTCCGACATGGTGCTCAAACCCGCTGCCAAAGCCATTACTGACATGATCATGAAAGAGGAGGAAATTCTTTTCCCCATGACTATGGATGAACTCACAGATGCTGAATGGTATAATATATACCTGCAAACCAATGAAATAGGTTACTGCCTGTACGACCCGAAAGAAGAATGGAATCCATCGGATGCAGCAATTTCGCAAACGCTCAAAGAGGCAACCGGCGATGGAACCGTAAGATTGCCAAGTGGCAGTTTCACACTTGATGAACTCACGGTATTGCTTAATACGTTACCTATAGACGTGACTTTTGTTGATCGCAACGATAAGGTAAAGTTCTTTACACAGGGCATGCATCGCATTTTCGACCGTAACCGCGCTATCCTCGGGCGCGATGTGCGCATGTGTCACCCGCCACACAGCGTGCATATCGTGGAGCAAATAATCTCAGATTTCAAAAGTGGCAAAGAAAGCAGTGCGCCTTTCTGGATTCAGATGGGTCCAAGGTTTATTTACATTAACTATTTCCCCTTACGCGATGCCGAAGGCAACTACCTGGGAACCATTGAGTTTTCGCAGGACCTTACTGAACTGCGCGCACTCGAAGGAGAACAGCGATTACTCTCGTACGGGAAATAACTCATCAGGAAACTGACTGAATTTCCTGGTTAAAAAGAATTCACAAGCCAGAAGTCAGCAGTCAGCATCCTGGAGCCTGAAGTACCAGGTTTAGCTACCTATCGGGACTGACTTCTTACTTCCTGATTCTTAAAAAGCAAATATCTCTGAATAAAAATAGTGTCCAAAATACCTGTCAGTATGGAAATTACACCCATGACCAAAATCGGCGACCTTTTGAAGGAGTTTCCCGGCCTGGAAGAAACATTGATTGGCTTATCGCCAAAATACCAACTGCTGCGAAACCCGGTACTGAGAAAAACCATCGGGCGGGTAGCCACGTTGCAACAGGTATCGGTGGTGGGAAACATACCTCTCGAAACAATCATCAACACCCTGCGCGAAGCATCAGGACAAAAACAAACAACCATCAATATGAGCACTAACAATAATAACTCGCAGACTCCTGCATGGCTCGATCCTTTCAAAATAACCCAGCGTCTTGATGCCCGCGAAATGCTCTCACGCGGCGAGCATCCGCTGAACGAAGTGCTCAGTCGCACGCATAACATGGGAAGCGATGAGATATTTGAACTTATCACCGGCTTTATCCCGATGCCGCTGATTGAAAAAGTGAGTAATACAGGATTTGATTACTACATTGAGGAAGCGCCCGACGGCGAGGTGAGGACATACTTCTGCCGGAAAGTATAACCGGAAGGGTTTGTGATGCAAATTCTAAATCTGTAAAATAAATTGCTCTAAATCTGTAAAACAAATTGTTCAAAATCTGTAAAACAAGTCGTTCTAAATCTGTAAAACAATTTGTTCCAAATATGTAAAATATAATATTATGCCTATCTTTGCACTTCTCATTATTCATTGAAAAAAGATGGCATACATACATAGAATAATTGAAGATGAAATATCGGAAAAGTTGAATGCTTCGGGCGCTATCCTTATCAAAGGGCCTAAATATTGCGGAAAAACAGAAACTGCAAAACAATTTGCCAGAAGCATATTGGAAGTAGATAGGGACGAGCAGGTTCCTATCTACATGCAAACTCAGCCACAGCGGCTTTTGGAAGGAGAAACACCTCGCCTGATTGACGAATGGCAGGAAGAACCAAAACTATGGAATTATGTGCGCCACGAAATTGACAAACGGCAAAAACGCAACCAGTTTATACTTACCGGCTCATCCAATCCTGAAGAAAGCACAAAACTGCACAGCGGTGCCGGTCGTTTTACTATTGCTGAAATGAATACGATGTCGTGGCAAGAGTTGGGCTATTCATCCGGCAAAATTGAGATGTCGAAATTGCTGAAGGGCGAAACCAACGACATTGTTGACGACCGGTTAACTATTGAAGTGATTGCCGAACGAATGGTAAGAGGTGGTTTCCCGGCTGTTGCCGGATTGCCGATTAAAGATGCCATACTGATAAATCAGGCATATGTTGATTTGTTGGCAGAAGTTGATATGAGCAGGGTTTCCAATGTTAGAAGGACTCCCGGTAAAGTAAAACTATTGTTAAAATCGCTTTCGAGGAATGTAGCGACTTTGGTGGATAATTCAACCCTGGAGAAAGATATAAATAGTGTTGAAAATGCGGAATTGTCGCGTCCCACAATCATTGACTTTTTAGAGGCGCTGTCGCGATTGATGATTTTTGTTGAACAGCCGCCATTTAATCCGCATATTCGTTCGTCGGCTTCGCTCAGAAAATCGGCAAAGCGCCATCTGTGCGATGTTTCGCTGCCAATATCCATTTTAGGATTAGATACGGAAGCCATTCTTACTGATATAAAATTTATGGGCTTTCTTTTTGAAACGCTTGTTTTTCACGATATTAAAGTATATGCACAAGCTAACGATGCAAAAGTATATCATTACCGGGATTCAAGCGGATTGGAAGTTGATGCCATTGTGCAGAAGCGAAATGGCGATTATGCCGCCTTTGAAATAAAACTCGGAATAGGACAGATTGATGAAGCCGCCACGAATCTTAACAAGTTTGTTTCCATTCTAGATACCGGCAAGACACAAGTGCCCAAATCTTTGAACGTTATCACAGGTACCGGAATGAGCCACACACGAGCCGACGGAATAAACGTGATTTCCCTTGCAAGCCTGGGAAAATAAGTACTTAGCAAAAATCAGATGAACAAGATTACTAAAGCGATAAGCGCCATTCGAAATATCATCAGCAAGCCTTACCTGCTTAACCTTGTGCTCGATGATAACGAAGTGAGGAAACGGGCAGTTTCAGGAAAATATAATGGCCTGGAATGTTTCCCGCAACTACCTCTGAACCAGGTAACCGGAACTTCTGCAATGACTATAAATCCGTTTGCTTTTGGTGATGGCGGCTCCCTACCGACCGACCTGGCTTTGCTCAAAGCCCTGGCAGCCAGGTTCCCCCGGTGCAGCTATTTCGAAATAGGCACATGGCGCGGCGAAAGCGTTGCCAATGTAGCCTCAATAGCGCATGAATGTTTCACCATGGACCTGCCCGATGCTGAAAAGCGTATTCTTGGTTACGACGACGAATACATCTCGCAACATGCAGTTCTGTCGAAGCATTTGCCCAATGTCACCCACCTGAAAGCCAACAGCCGGAGTTTCGACTTCTCCTCGCTGAACCGGAAGTTCGACCTTGTCTTTATCGACGGCGATCATCATTATGAAAGTGTTTTAAACGACACTCAAAAGATTTTTAAGCACCTCGTCCACGACAACAGCATCGTGGTCTGGCACGATTATGCCTTTAATCCCGAAAAAGTTCGCTATGAAGTAATGGCTGCCATTCTCGATGGCTGTCAGCCTGAATTTCACGGCCATTTGTACCATGTGGGTAATACTATGTGCGCGGTGTATTGGAAGAATGCAATTGCTCTCAGAACACAAGAACCGCAAATATTTGAAGTAACGTTGAAAATATTGTAATATATTGTTATTGAGATATTTAATATATTCACCGGATTAGCTTTCGGTTGAAAAGCATAGTTTTTCCTTCTCTTCTGCCGAAAATAGTGATTTACGGCTTATATTTGATTTCTGACTGGCCGAAATCAATTAATTCCTAATTCAAAATAAATTATGTATTTGATTATCAATATATTAGCCTTTGTTCGGTCATGTCCGAGCTTCAGCTATCCTTCAAAAATTATTGCAAGGTTTCTGCACCTGTTACCTATAGTAGCACTATCATTAAACGCCGCATCACAAAATGTAGTATCAGGAAGCTTGCTTAGCGTCCCATCAAACACGACACCAACAGAAGCAAGAGTCACATTCACAAACCTTTCAACACAAGAAAAATATTCTAAATTTACAACAGATGGAAACTTCTCAATAAGCATGCCGACAGGAAATTACAGAAGAGAATTCTTCAAAGCAGGAGATTATTATGTAATGGACACGATAGCAATAAACTCATCTCAGACAATGAACATGAAACTAATAGAAGACATACCAGTACAATCGACTGTATATCAAGGACTCGGATTTAGTTTATTGAAGATAATGAAATTTTTAACTTCAACGGATGACCAAAATCCAAGCGGTACTATTCTTCATAGAGCTAATCTAGGAACTGATGGCAAGATGAGAATATATCCAAGAAATTATAGTGCAACAGATCCAGTATCGATGCCACAGAGTTTAAGACCTTATTATGATCAATCGATAGCAGACATAACATCAAAGACAAATAGCATAGTATCATTTCGCGAAGAACAAACAGATAGCATAGCAGGAACATCATGCATATACCCGACAAATGCAAACATGCCCGTGCTGGGTGCATTAGGATTCACAGAACCCGGCGAAGATCATTCAATATGTTATTTTAATAGACAATTATTACCAGGTGCATCAAATAATTTAAAAGTTAGTACCTTTGACAGAGAATTCTTAAGAGCATTATTACTACAATCAAACTCAATCGATCCATCATATATAATGTAAACGCAGGGCGCGAGCAGTGGCACAGTACATCCAGACGAGGGAAACATATTAAGAATAATGTACAATCTAGACCAGCATACAGACATGCACAAGCATAGGGATCAAGTGATAACAGCAGTACCAAATACAGCGCCGCAAACATTCACATTCACAAGTCCAACAAACGGATCAACTGCAACATACGTAGGAGCAAACTTGCAGATAGTATTCACACCATCACAAGCAAAAGATTCAGATGGAGATATACTGACAAGAAATATACACGTAGCAGGTCCGACATTAGATACGATAATATATCATACTGGAACATCAGGAATGATAACAATACCATCAAGCAGGCTTCAATCAAATTCAACATATACAATCGATGGTACAATAACAGACGGGATAGTTATAGTTCCAGCAGCTAATACTGTAACATTTCTAACACCAATGTCAATACCAGGGCCTAATAATTTTACTCAGCCTGCAAATAATGCAACAGGCGTTCTTCGGCCCGTAGTATTTACTTGGACAACATCACAGAATGCAACACAATACGAATTGATGATAATGCAGGGTGCAACAACAGT
>DAONEL010000072.1:0-13857 GCA_035403045.1 Bacteroidales bacterium | reverse complement strand
ATCAAAAGTACTGAATTCTAAGAATTTAGTACCGGATCATCGTATTTTAAAGAACCTTAACTTCCCATGAGAGATAAATTCTGATTCTCAAAACGGGAGTGCAAAATTAATTATTCTGAACAGAATCGCAAATAAATTTATCAATCGTTGAAATCTGGCCTTGCACTGTATCAATCGCACCGAAATTTGCCATGAAACGTAATATTACGTTCTTTGTACCGTTCATTTGTTATTCATGCAACCTTAAGTCATATTTTTGTCCCTTTAATTAAATCCCTTAACCAAACTTATTTTTATGTTTAAAAAGATCTTTTTACTCTGTGCCGTGCTTATCATGGTTTCGGCGCAGGTGCATTCGCAGGAGCAGGTAGCTGGTTATGATAAAAGTACCAATTCTTTTACCAAATACCGCAATATCTACAAATTCAGTCTTACGGAATTTACCCGTAATACTTTCCAGATGGGCTATGAACGCTTTGTCGCCCCAAACACCAGCCTCTATTTTTTAGCCGGACTTACTTCAAAAGATAACAATGACGATAACATTTTCGGGATCAAAACCGAGCTTCAGCTTAAGATTCATGCCTACACAAGCGCCAGGGGCAAAGTGATGCACAGGCTTTATTTCGCGCCGTATATCATGAATCATTACCTTGATACTGAGTTTACTGAATGGGAATATGATCAGTACTCCAATTACCATGAAGTAAAAGTTTCCGACAGTTTCGATGTTGTGGGTACAGGTGTCATGTTCGGATGGTCATTCTCTTTTGCAAAAAGAATGAACATTGATGTTTATACCGGCGGAGGAATCCGCAGAACAATAGGTTCCGGCGATAACTCTAACGACGGTGTTTGGGACTATTCTTACAGCGGTATCACCCCGAGATTTGGCATTGATGTAGGTTTCCTTTTCTGACCATTGCCGAAAACGATATTTTGAAACATCATTCAGAGCCTGCTGTCAATACGGCAGGCTTTGCTGTTTTGTAACAGGCATACTTACAGCGATATAGAAGAGAAAATATAATTTCAGCTTTCTTTCTCTGATTTCGACTTCTTTCCGAATTTTACCGAATCATTCTAATGGTTTCAATACTCATTCTTAAAGAAAAGCTATGAACGGAAAAACATTTGCCGAAAAGATCCTGGGTGCCGAAGCTGGTGCCATTGTTTTCCGCAGGCCCGACATTATCCTTACCCATGATAACACGGCCAGCATTGCCAATACATTTAAAAAAATGGGGGGCGAAAAGGTCAAAGATCCTGACCAGTTGCTCATCGTACTCGATCACAATGCTCCTCCCACAACTGCTGAACTCGCAAATGACTATCAGAAAATACGTGATATTGTGAAAGAGCAGGGAATCAAAAAGTTTCATGATGTCGGGAAAGGGATTTGTCACCAGATCATGGCTGAATACGCCCGCCCCAAAATGATTGTGGTGGGCAGCGACAGTCACACAAGCACTGCCGGGGCTTTCAACGCGTTTGCGGCAGGTATTGACAGGACCGAGTCGGCAGGATTGTGGAAACAGGGCGAAACCTGGTTCCGCGTGCCCGACAGTATAAAAATTACGCTTCACGGCAAACTTCCTCACGGCGTTTATGCCAAGGATCTGGCACTCTGGATCATTGGCATGATCGGCTCAAGCGGTGCCGATTATATGAGTATTGAATATCACGGTGAAGGCGTTAAATCACTCACGATTGGTGACCGCATGACCATCGCTAACCTGGCCTCCGAAATGGGCGCCAAAAATGCGGTATTTCCCGCTGATGAAGTACTTGAGAAACATCTTGGTGAAAATGTTGAAGGTATATGGGCTGATGCTGATGCAAACTATGTCCGTGAAATCGTCATCAATCTTGGCGAACTCTTTCCTGTTGTTGCAGCGCCGCATCATGTTGACAATGTGAAATCCCTGGCCGAAGTAAAGGGTTTGCCGCTGCAGCAGGCAATGATAGGAACCTGCACCAACGGACGAATAGAGGATTTGCGCGAAGCAGCCTCAATCCTTAAAGGCAACAGAATACCGGATGGGTTTCAATTACTGGTTATTCCTGCCTCACAGGAAATCTACCTGCAGGCAATGCACGAAGGCCTGATTGAAATATTCATGAATGCAGGCGCCAGTGTGCTTGCAGCTTCCTGCGGCCCATGCCTGGGAACCGGACAGGGTATTCCTGCCGACGGTTACAACATCATTTCAACAGCCAACCGCAATTTTAAAGGACGCATGGGGAATAAGAACAGCAGTATTTACCTGGCTTCGCCGGCTGTTGTGGCTTATTCGGCGCTGAAAGGACAAATTGCCGACCCGCGCGAATCCTCCAAAGCTGAGGTTTTCCCTTATAAAATTGAGCAAAGCAAAACGGTTGATATCCGGCAGGGCGACGACCGCTACACTGGTGGAGTTTGGAATTATACCGATGTCGATAACCTGAACACCGACCAGATGTTTGCCGGTAACCTGACCTATGCTATCAAAAGTTCGGAAGGGGATAAGATACTTCCCAATCTTTTTAAAGGATTTGATGACAGTTTTGCCGACCGTGTGAAAGAAGGTGATATTCTGATTGCCGGAGCAAATTTCGGTTGCGGTTCATCGCGTGAACATCCGAGTGTGGGACTTGCTTATGCCGGTGTTAAGGCTGTGATTTGCAAGAGTGTAAACCGTATTTTCTATCGTTCCTCTGTCAACCAGGGACTGCCGATCATCCTGCTGCCGGCGGCTGTTGAGGCTTACAATCAGGGAGATACGGTTGACATTGATTTTGAAAACGGCAAAGTGACCATCGCAGGAAAAGTTTACGCCTTTGCCCCGCTACCCGACAAACTCGTCGGTATTTTCAAAGCCAAAGGCCTTGTGAATTTTGTAAAGCAGGCAAACTAAACGATGACTTTTTAAAATAAAACTGCCGGGTGTTATCGAACATCCGGCAGTTTTATTGTGTGGTATTTTCGGTCTATTTTTTGTAAAAATCGGTGCTTTCAAAAATCTTGTCAGCCGATTTGGCGATAAAGCCCGAGTATAATTCGCCGTTGGTATCAGGCCAGCGGAGGGCAAATTCATAGTAACACGAGGGAATTTCAAATGTTCCTTCTTCGAACATCACAGGCAGGATACCGGCGCGTGTACTCGATTGCTCAAGCAGTTCGGCAGGTGTGCCTTTTACTTCACCACCCGAATCGTTCAGCCTGAAGCCTTTGTCCTTAAGGAACTGGTTGACCTGCTGGATACTTGAAAACTTCTTCAGATGATTGATACTCACGGTGAAATGGTTAGCACAAAAGCCATAGACATAAAGCCATGCAGCATATTCCGATTCTTTTCGCAAGGCTTCATAAACCTTAAATGATGGTGTTCCCCACTGGTTTCCTGAATAAATGAGTTCGTCGCCAAAAAGCAGGTTTTCCGGAAGGCGGTCAATGCTCAGTTTTACAGCATGTTGTAATTCCGAGCTGAAATGTTCCAGCATCAACTGGCTAATAAAAACCCGAGGAGCTTTTTTATCGGTTACATGTTCGAAATGCTTGGCAGTGAGATGCTTGTCTTCAAAAATGTAATATCCTCGCTGAACATACCCGGCAGCCAGGAATGGCCTTGCCAGCACATCCACATTGATGCGGGGATCATGAAAGGTGCGAAATGCAATGTGGTCGTTTTCAACAGTTTCACCTTCAGCGGTAAAACAGTCGTAAACCTTCTTTGCTTCGGGATTCTGGCTCGTGTAATCAGTCCAGAGTTTGTCAAATATTTTATCGGTTTCCATGAATTGTGATTTGGTGATTATAAAGGAATTAAAGTCAGATTTGTTCACAAACCAATGAAGAAATGCGTTACCTGATCAGAAAAGTGAGTCGAGCAGGTTTTCAACCTGAATTCCCGCCGACTGAAGAAACCTGCCTGAATTTAACAGCGCCAACCTGATTTCCTGTTCTTCCATCGACTTACCGGTTAGAATGCTGCGAAGCTCTTGCAGTATCGAATCAGGCAAATGAGTTGTAACAGGCACAATATCAATGATTTGACCGTTTTTTACTCTGATTTGCATTTCCTCATGGCCAAAACCCGATTCAAACCGGACACGCAGTATGTATTCGGGAGAGTAGCCGAAGTTCCATTTCCAGGTGTGGTATCTCTCATCAGCAAGTTGCCCGATCCGGCAGATATCTTCATCGCTGAGTTCATACTGCTGCATATCCGGCATTGCATCTGAAAATGTTATTGCCAGCTTTTCAGCAAATTGCGCCACGTCATTTATGTTGTCCAGGAATGGTTTGATATTGGTAACGGCACTTCTGACCGACCTCACGGCCTTGTCGCTGAATTCTTTACCGGCAGGTGTCAGCGCATTGTTCAAAATATTAAGGTTGGTATCGAAAAGCAGCGTGCCGTGGTGGAGTACTTTATTCCTGAAAACGTGCTCTGCATTGCCTGAAAATTTCATCCCTTCAAGGTAAAGGTCGTTTCTTTTACCTGTGGTAACATTAAGTCCAAGTTTGCGCAGCGTATCCGTCACCGGCACCAGGAATCTTGAAAAATCGACCTGGTTCTGGTTCCCGACGGTTAGGATAAATGAAAAATTCAGATTTCCGGGATCGTGGTAAACGGCACCACCGCCTGATATGCGCCTGATCACCGGGATGGCATGGTCGCGGCAATACCTGTAATTTATCTCTGCAAAGGCATTCTGATGTTTGCCTATCACCACGCAAGGTTCGTTCCACCAGAGCATGAACATGTCGCCGGGGCCGTGACGTAGCAAATACTCCTCGGCAGCGAGATTAAAATACGGGTCGGTATGACTGCGATGGAGGAAATACATTGAAGCTTGAAAATCATCCGGTTACTTTATGGATTCGTGTGTTTGTGTCGCCTGAGGTAATCTGTCACTGTTTCGGTAAAAGCAGCCATCAGGTTCCGCATGATAATGTTATCAACGGCAAAAGTAATATTATCAATCTTTCTGATTGGCAATATCTTACGAGAGGTCCCGGTAAGGAACACCGCATCAAAGTCACTTAACTCCGGCACCAGGATACTTTTTTCAACAATGACTAACCCCAGCTTGGCACAGGCTTCCAGCACATGCCTGCGTGTAACACCCGGCAGGACTTCACTCAGGGGAGGCGTGAAGACCTGTTTCCTGCTGATAGCAAAGAAATTAGAGCGGCTGCCTTCGGTCACCCGGTTGCCTTCATCAACCAGCAGCACTTCATAGATATTAAGCCGGCTTTTAAGTTCGTTGGTTTCGGAGCGAAGCGGTGTATTGAAGATTTTAGCGTTCGGGTTATATCGCACAGCCCTGAGCGTTATCGTATCAACTCCCCGCCTGAACATGGCTGGCGTAGGATATTGATGTTCAACAAAGTACGCAGTAAAATAGGGTGTTTGTCCTGCCGCGTAGCAGGCGATCAGTTTAATATTGGCATTTAGGAAGCGGTTGATCCTGATCAGTTCGTAAACCGAGAGACGAACCTGGTCAATGGGAAAGGGAAGCGTAACTCCGGCCAGTCGGGCGCTGTGGTCAAACCGGCTGAGGTGGTCTTCGAGAAACAGCGGTACCCTGTCAATGATGCGAAAAACTTCATACAATGTCAGTTCACCTGGTTGCTGAACCAGATTGTAACCCTCTGTCGGTGTAACCTCCAGGTTATGAATAAGATATTTACCCCTTATCTCCATAATACCATGCTTTTTCTTCAGGAAACTCACTTAAGCAGGAAGCTGCAAAAGTCGGTATTTCGTTCCATATTCTTTCTACATTTGCCGGTATTAAATCAAAAATCAGCTTTATGGAAACCGCAGCGTTAAAGAAAGAATTTGTGAGGTTATATGGTACCGGCGAAGAGCCGGCAGTTTATTTTGCTCCCGGCAGGGTAAATATTATCGGCGAACATACCGACTATAACGGCGGGTACGTGCTGCCCTGTGCGATTAGCTTTGGTACATACCTTGTCATCAGGCCCAATGGTGAGCAAAGTATGCGTTTTGCCACCTCCAATTTCAAATACAAAGCTGATGTAACTTTTGATGAGCTCGCAAAAAAACAGGGCAGTGAATGGGTGAATTATCCCCTGGGCGTTATTGACCAGTTTTTAAAAAATGGCAAGACGCTGAAAGGCTTCGATATGTACTTTTCGGGCGATATTCCCAATGGCGCAGGGCTTTCGTCATCAGCATCAATTGAATTGGTTACTGCTGTTGCCCTTGACGATCAGTTGAAAACCGGGATTGGACGGATTGAACTTATCAAAATAGGCAGGGCTGCTGAGAATCAGTTTGTAGGTATGAACTGCGGTATTATGGACCAGTTTGCCGTTGGGATGGGCAAGGCCAGTTCGGCGATCTTCCTCAATTGCCGAACGCTGGATTATGAGCTTGTTCCGGTTGAAATGGAAGGTTACAGCATTGTGATCATGAATACCAACAAACGCCGTGAACTTGCCGATTCTAAGTACAATGAAAGAGTGAAGGAATGTGCATCTGCCCTTGAAAGCCTCAGAAAAATTCGCCCGCTTATCGACCTGAGCGATATGGATGTGAGGGAGTTCTTAGAAAATGAAAATGTTATTCCTGACAAGACTGTCCGTTCCAGGGCGCATCATGTTATCAGCGAGAATGGCCGGGTGCTCGACGCCGTTGCAGCCATGAAGAACGGCGATCTGGCTACTTTGGGAAAGCTGATGAATGCTTCGCATGAGTCGCTGCGCATTGATTACGAGGTTACCGGCAAGGAACTTGATGCCATCGTCCATGAAGCCTGGAAGGTTGAAGGCGTGGTGGGAGCCCGCATGACAGGCGCCGGTTTTGGCGGCTGTGCCGTGGCTATCGTAAACAATGATTCAATCGACGAACTGATAGCTTGCGTTGGTCCGGCTTATCATGCAACCACCGGATTATCAGCTGATTTCTACGTAGCTACTGTAGGAAATGGCGCCGGCAGAATAGGATAAATTTCAGAACACGGATGAAACTGGTTTTACGGATTTACACTGATTTATCCGCGTAAATCCGCATGATCCGCGTTATCCGTGTCCTGAATAAACCTTACTTCGAAAATCTGTAAATGGTTGTTGTCTGGTATTTTTCACCCGGCCTGATAATGGTATTCGGGAAAGCAGGCTGGTTGGGTGAATCGGGGAAATGCTGTGTTTCGAGGCAGAAGCCGCCATATTGGTTGTAAATTTTGCCGCCTTTGCCCTTGATGTTTCCCTTCAGGAAGTTGCCGCTGTAAAACTGAACCCCCGGCTCCCGGGTGAAGACTTCCATTACCCTGCCTGATTTTGGCTCGGTGACTTTTACAGCTACTTCATCAAGTCCTTTTGTGTCAAGCACAAAATTATGGTCATAACCAACTGGATTTCCGCCGGTTGCCACCAGGTCTTTGCCGATAGGTTTGGCTGTTGTAAAATCAAACGGTGTACCTTTTACATCCCTGAGTTCACCGGTGGGGATGAGGAGGCTGTCGACTAAGGTGTATTTTGACGCTTTGATCAGCAGTTCGTGATCTTTTACATCACCGTCGCCGGCAAGGTTAAAATAGCTGTGCTGGGTTAGATTGACGGGTGTGGGTTTGTCGGTGGTTGCGAGATAATCAAACCAGAGTTCGTTGTTGTTATTTAAGGTATATGTTACCGTAACATCAAGGTTGCCGGGATATCCCTGTTCCATGTCCTTGCTTACCCGGTGGAAGACCAGTCCTACTGTTGTGTCAGTCTTAAATTCGGTAGCGTCCCACACCACTTTATCGAAACCCTGTATGCCGCCATGGAGGTGATTGGGCCCGTCGTTGATAGGGAGATGAAACTCGTTGCCGTCAATTTTGAAAGTTCCTTTTGCGATCCTGTTACCATAACGGCCTATGATTGCGCCAAAATAAGGCGTTTCGGCGAGGTATCCCGAAAGGCTGTCGTAGCCCAGAACTATGTCGCCGGGATTGCCGTTCTTGTCAGGAACCATGAGAGAGGTGATTATGCCGCCGTAATTGGTCACTTTCATGGTGATGCCTTTGTCGTTGGTGAGCGTGTAAAGCGAAACCGGTGTTGAGTCGTTGAGTTGCCCGAAAGATTCTTTGGTAATGTTCATAGTCTGGTTGTTTTTGGATGAGCATCCGCCTGCAAGCAGCAGTATAACAGCCGAAGCAAATGCCAGGTTCATGATTTTCAAAAAGTTCTGCATGTTATGATAATATTTTGGTTGAAGTGCTATAAATCAGTGATTTAAATGGTTGATTTTCAGTAAGGCAAATATAAATGTATTTTTTACGCAAATAGTTCCTGCCGAGATTGAATTTATACTGAAAATATTACCTGGTAGTAGTTTGCTCGCATTTACCAATGCACAAGATGAGGACATATTCAGGATCGGTCAATCCGACTCCGATAGAATTTTAGCCAGTTCTGAGATTATTTTGTTTTTCGTGGAAGGCAGTGATTGCAAAGCTTGATTTAATTTTTACATTTGTTTCCGCTCATGAAAAATCTAATCTTCATTCAATAAACACTTAGCAATGGAACAGAAACAATCAAACTACAAGCTCGGGATGACCGTCATCGGGGCTATTTTCTTCATTTTTGGTTTCGCAACAACCTTTATTATTACCCTCAGCGGTAAGGTGAAGGATATTTTCGAACTCAGTGAATTTAGAGCCCAGCTGTTAAGTTTTTCCTTTTTCATTACGTACCTCATCATCTCGATCCCGATAGGATTGTACATCAAAAAAATTGGTTACAAAAGCGCCCTTATCGCAGGATTACTGCTGATGGCCGTGGGAAGTTTCCTGTTTTTCCCGGCAGCAAAAGTTCCGTCATTCGGGTTGTTCCTGGCAGCTACATTTATCCTGGCCTCAGGTGTTGTATTTCTGCAAACGGCTGCCAATCCTTACGTTGCTGCCCTCGGATCGGAAGAAACAGCCGGTGGCAGGCTTAACCTTGTTCAAGCTCTCAATTCAATTGCCACTATGCTGGCTCCCTGGCTTATTGCTGTTGCCATTTTCAGAGGAACCAGTGATATGCTCGATGCTGCTGCCAAGGCTCAAACCGTTCAGATGCCTTTTATCCTGATGGGCGTGATCGTTTTCCTTGTAGCTGTCGCTATCTTTTTCACCAAATTACCTGAGATTGGCGGCACGGTTGACAGCCAGCGTAAAAGTGTGTGGAAATATCCCCACGTGTTACTAGGCGCCCTGGGTATCTTTTTCTATGTAGGTGCTGAAGTTGGAACAGGAGGCCTGATCCTCAACTACCTGCGTGAAACCGTTTTCGCAGGTGACCCGAATTTCACTGCCGAACAGGCAAGCAAGTATGTTGCCATTTACTGGGGAGGTGCAATGGTTGGCCGTTTCTTCGGATCTATCATGCTATCCAATATCAGCGACCAGACCCGCAAATATTTGTATGTTGCACTGGTGCTGTTACTCGCTTTCGTTTCCGGTTCATTTGTTACCGACTGGAGCTGGAACATCGGCGGAATATTTGCAGTGATCGCCATCGCCAACTTCCTGCTGATGCAACTTGGTAAAGGCAAGGAAGGCCGTACACTCGCAACATTTGCTCTCATTGCCGCAGCACTGGCTCTTGTCACTGCTTTCACCACCGGCCAGGTAGCTTTGTGGACAGTTGTTTCAATCGGAATGTTCAACTCTGTGATGTTCCCGAGCATTTTCTCACTCGCAGTGAAAAACCTCGACCAGGGCGAACTGAGCACTGCATCGGGGATTATCAATACCCTCATTTTCGGCGGAGCAATCATTCCTCTGATCATGGGTAAAATTGCCGATACAGCCGGGTATTCATGGGCGTTTATCGTTCCGGCAGTGTGCTACCTCTACATTTTCTTCTTTGCTGTAAAAGGAAGCAAGATTCGCTAATAATTTAACAATCAATATACTACAATGAAACAAATTGCAATAGGTATCGATATAGGCGGTACCAATACGGCCATAGGCGTTGTTGACAGGGATGGGAATGTTCTTTATGAAAAGAAGCCTCAGCTGCCTACACCACAGAAGAAAGAAAACCCATTGGGCAGCGAAGCCCGTTCGGAAGAATTGTTATCGGAATATATCAAGTCTTTGGCCAGCGAGATAAACTCGGCCATTGATACCGTGAAGCAGATCAATCCGCATGTAGAAGTAGTCGGTATCGGTATCGGCGCTCCCAATGGAAATTATTACAGCGGTACTATCGAGTATGCCCCTAATCTTCCTTTCACCGGTGTGGTGAATTTTGCCAAACGGGTTCAGGAACAATTGCCTGATATGAAGGTTGTTAAGCTTACTAACGATGCCAATGCCGCTGCATTGGGCGAAATGATATATGGTGGTGGCAAAGGGATGAAGAATTTCGTGATGATCACCCTTGGAACCGGCCTTGGCAGCGGGCTCATCGTAAATGGCGACCTGGTGTATGGCGCCGACGGCTTTGCCGGCGAATGCGGACATACCACCATTGTTCCTGGCGGAAGGCTTTGCGGATGCGGCGGCTGGGGCCACCTGGAAGCTTACTGCTCAGCAACAGGCATCAAACGCACGGTTTACGAACTACTGGCCAAATACAACAACTCGGAAAGCGATCTGGCAAAAGTCCCTTTCAACGACATGACTTCCAAAATCGTTTTCGATGCTGCCGAGAAAGGCGATCCCATTGCCCGCGAGGTGTTTGAGGTAACCGGAGAATTGCTGGGCCGCGGTCTGGCAGATACGGTTCATCACCTCAGCCCCGAAGCCATCTTCCTTTTTGGCGGAGCCGCTGCAGCCGGTGAGTATATCTTCAAGCCGACTAAGGAAAGTATGGAACGCCACCTGATTCCTGTCTTTCGCAACAAAGTGAAAATTCTTCCTTCGGAACTCAAGGAAGGTACCTCAGCAATAGTTGGAGCCAGCGCCCTGGTTTGGAAGGAGTTGGAAAAGATTTAGGATTTACACCTAAAGGCTAAAAGCTAAAAACTAAAAGCTAAAGACTAAAAGCTTAAAGCTAAAAGCTAAAAGCTAAAGGCTAAGGGCTAATACGGCTATTGGAATAGTTGATACCGCTTTTTCAAGCGATCTATGTTACTACTGAATACCATTAACAAATTCCCTGATAACTGATTCACAGAAACATAACGAAAAATATCAGACTCATACGATGACAGAAACCTTTTCACTGAATTTTATCGACTATGCCATTATGGCGATTTATTTCGCCTTTGTGCTGGGAATCGGCTGGCTGCTGAAGAAGTATATGAAGTCGGCTAACCAGTTTCTCGAAGGCGGTAAATCGATACCTGCCTGGATCACCGGGCTGGCATTTATCTCGGCTAATCTCGGGGCGCTTGAAGTTTTCGGGATGGGCGCTTCAGGAGCCAAGTATGGCATGCTCACTTACCATTTCTACCTCATCGGCGCCATCCCCGGAATGATCTTCCTGGGCATTTTTATGATGCCATTTTATTATGGAAGCAAAGCCCGGTCGGTGCCCGAATACCTGAAACTGCGCTTCGACGAAAAAACAAGGGGCTTCAACGCGTTTGCATTTGCCATCATGACGGTTTTTGCATCAGGTATTTCCATGTTCGCACTGGCCAAGTTGATGGAAGTCCTCCTTCACTGGAACTTTCACCTGAGCCTCATCGCTTCGGCAGTTATTGTGCTCGTTTACACCTACCTTGGCGGCTTAAAATCAGCCATTTATAACGAAGTGCTTCAGTTTTTCCTCATCGTTGCAGGTATGTTGCCTTTGGTGATCATCGGACTGAACGACGTTGGCGGTTGGGCCGGACTAAAGGAAAGCCTTGGCCTTGTTGCTACCGGCAAAGGATTTCAGCCTGACGCATGGATGCACACCTGGAAATACACCGGCAATCCTGCCTCCAATCCCATGGGGATTGAATGGTTTGGAATGTTCATGGGACTGGGATTTGTGCTGGCATTTGGTTACTGGTGCACTAATTTTCTGGTGGTGCAGAGAGCTATGGCAGCCAATTCAATGTCGGCAGCCAGGCGCACACCGCTCATCGGGGCACTGCCAAAAATGTTCATACCCATCGTTGTGGTTATTCCCGGCATGATAGCCGCGGCGCTCATGTTTATGCCCGACAAAGGTTTTCAACTTGTGGGGGGAGACCAGGCTGACTACAATATGATCATTCCTTCGATGCTGGTTCATTATTATCCCAACGGCATGTTAGGCCTGGGTATTACGGCTCTTATGGCGTCGTTCATGAGCGGTATGGCCGGAAATGTGACGGCTTTTAACACCGTGTTCACTTACGACATTTACCAGTCGTACATTAAC
This sequence comes from Bacteroidales bacterium, assembly GCA_035403045.1. Classification (GTDB taxonomy): domain Bacteria; phylum Bacteroidota; class Bacteroidia; order Bacteroidales; family UBA4417; genus UBA4417. The sequence continues at coordinate 1,571 of DAONEL010000072.1, read as the reverse complement.
AAAGGGAAGAGCGACAAGCATTACCTGCATGTGGGACAATTTGCCACCATTTTCGGTGTTGTCATAAGCATACTCACAGCTTACGTGGCCTCCTCGTTCAACAACATCATGGACTTCCTGCAACTGATCTTCGCCTTTGTGAATGCCCCGCTCTTTGCAACATTCCTGCTGGGAATGTTCTGGAAAAGGGCTACTGGCAACGGTGCTTTCTGGGGGCTTCTTTCAGGAACACTGGCCGCAGCCATTCATCACGGGCTTACAGTTGCCGAAGGCAAGGGCGGATGGATCAGTCCGCTGCACGAATACCCTAGTGGTATGGCTCAGAGCTTCTGGACCGCCATTTATGCTTTTACTGCCTGTTTCCTGCTCACGATGATTATCTCATTGGCAACCAAACAATTGAAAACCAAAGAGGATCTCAAAGGGTTGGTTTATTCGCTGACACCCCGCATCAAAGATGAGCCCGGAGTACCCTGGTTCGAAAAACCTTCAGTGCTTGCTGTTGTGGTCGGAGCAATAAGTATCGTATTAACAATCATTTTATGGTAGGAGGACAAAGCAATGGGAGATGATATCAGGTTACCAATCGGGTCGTTGTTTACCATCCTTGGTTTGATACTCACGATTTATGGCGCAGTTACCGGTGGAGGCGAACTCTACAAATCTTCACTCGGAATGAATGTCAACCTGTGGACCGGCATCGGGATGATAATCTTCGGTGGATGGTTCCTTCTTATGGCGTTTCGAAAGAAGAAAACCACAAAGAAGTAATTTATTATTTAAGAAATAAGCCGCTCTTTGGGGCGGCTTTTTTCATTTTCGGGAAGACCGGAACGGAAATTTGCCTAAAATTGATGAAAAATTGGGCTTATGAAACGTACAGCAGTTCTGGTAATCTTGTTGATTCCGTTTTTTAATGTGATGGCTCAAGCCGTTACCGGAAAGATCATTTTCAACGAAAACAGAACTTTGCTCATATCGTCACTGCAGGATGCGGTGGGGAAGCGGTATTCCCTGAAGGCCATATCTCCTCTTTTCAGCATTCTGGTTGATGGTGAAAAAATTGCTTCTGAAGTGCCATTCAATGCTTCCGGCGATAGTATGACGACTGAGATTATACCTGGCCTGAAAGCAGAAGTTAAAGCTTTGGCAACAGGCGGACCGGCGACTGAGTACCTCGTAAGGTTCAGGAATGTGTCACAAAAAGAAGTGATGATAGAGAACGTTGTACCATTCGGGGAATCTGGGAACCATCCTTACATCACTGCTGCCGGAACGAAAGACTGGCCGCAGTATTTGTGCCGTTCACGCATCTTCAGGCCCGGGTACGCGCCGGTAGGAGTGGTGCTGCCTGATAATGCATGGCATTTGGGATGGAGCGATATTGAGACAAATGAAGGAAAGAATATTTCAGCTTTGGCCCGACGCGGGAAGCGCGAAAACTGCGATATCGACCGCTGGGCCGCAACCATAAAACCCGGTGGCTGGATTGAATATACTTTCCGGTTCGAAATGCATGAAGGCGACTGGCACCGTGGCCTTGAGGTAATGTTTCGCGACCGCTGGCTTTA
>DAONEL010000071.1:0-13967 GCA_035403045.1 Bacteroidales bacterium | reverse complement strand
AGTTCTGATGCCGGGGCACAATACACACTGAACTGTTCGACTTCGAATAGCAGCCTTTCGGGAAGCAGCGCCTGCACTTCGGCAGTGAGTGTTTCTGCCGGGATAGGAGAGATGATTTCTTCGGCCAGGGGCAGGCGTTCGTCAACAGGAGTGAAGAATTTTTTCACTTCAAGCGAGGTTCCGAGCGCGTATGTTTTGGCACGCAGGTAACGGCCATAGCGTGAAATGTCGCGGTATTCGGCCATTTCTTTTGGAGGAATCGGCTTACCAATCCGCAGGGTTATGGCAGAGTTTTTCTTGTTGAGCAGTTCCGACGGCAGTTTGATCGATTGCAGTGCAGGCATTACCATGCCGAGCATCTGGAATAGGAGGCTGTTTGATCCCCGGAAGTAAACCGGAACCACCGGCACTTCGGTGCTGCGCATAAACCGCAGGACATTGCTGCGCCACTGCGCATCGGTAATACGGTTGGCGTCAATGTCATAGCCCGACACCCTGCCACTGGGGAAGATGCCGATGCAGCCGCCCGACTTGAGGTGATGTGCCACACTCAGCAGTTCCTTACGCGACGACTCATGCCTTCCGAATGATGAAAAGGCCGTTCCGGGAAGTATATAATCATCAAGGCAGGTACACTTTTTCAGTATTGGATTGGTAAATATCCTGAAATCGGGACGAACAGAGGAGAATATGCGCAGAAGAATGAGGTCGTCAAGTCCGCCAAACGGATGATTGGCCACGACAATGAAAGGGCCTGTGGCAGGAATGCGGGAAAGGTCTTCGTCGCTTACTTCATAGGAAATGTCCAGCTTTGAGAGCAGTGCATCAATGAATTCTATGCCATTCACTGAGGATGATTCAGTAAACAGATTACCCAGCCGGTCGAGGTGCATAAGCCGCAAAAGTGGCTTTGTAAGCCTGATGGCGGGCCTGATAACCATGGAAGCTCTCAGGAACCTAAACGGGTCATAACTGTACATTATCAGCTCTTAAAAACAGCAAACATAACTAAAATAGCGCTGAAAGTTAATATATCTAAAATGTTGAATTTTTATTTACATATTCTGAACAATGTGGAATAGTGTTTGTTGGCTTAGTAATCAACCAAATAAAAACGTTTATTATGAAACTGAGAACATTGGCTATTGCCGCATTTGTACTAGTCTCTTTCGCTTCATCGGCGCAAATATTCAACACCAAAACCGGTGTTATACATTTTGTTTCAGATGCTAAGCTCGAAAAAAACGAAGCTACCAACAAACAAGTGAATTCAGCCCTAAACACTGCCACCGGCGAGTTCGGTTTTAAAGTGCTGATCACTGGTTTCGAATTCGAAAAAGCACTCATGCAGGAGCATTTTAACGAAAACTACATGGAATCAGGTAAGTTTCCGCTTTCGACTTTCAGCGGAAAAGTGACGAACCTGAAGGACATTAATTTTGGGAAGGACGGTGTTTACAATGCCATTGTTGAAGGCGACCTCACCATTCACGGCATTACCAACAAGGTAAAGGAAAACGGCACTTTTGAAGTCAAGGGAGGAAAAATCAGAGGGCGCTCCACGTTCACTATCAAGTTGAAAGACTACAATATCAACATCCCTACCGCTGTATTCAACAAACTTTCAGAGACCATAAAGATTGATGTGGATGTTACGCTTGATAAAAAAGCCTGATCTGTATCTTTGATCTGACGACAATCTTGTCCCGTTTATTGCTCTGCCGGAGATATCCGGCAGAGTTTTTTTTGCCAACCATGTTGTTTTGATACCTTTTAATTAAAGGATTTCAAATTCTTCGATAAAATAATATTTGCTCATTGCAGTTATTTTCATATATAAAACAGTCTATATTTGTTGGTGTTTTTATTCGACAGACACAATTTAAAGAACTCTTCGATGCTTGTGATATCACATAAAACCATTCCTGCTCTGCTGTTGATTGCAGTAGCATTTATAGCTTCATCATGCAAACATGAGCCGGAACTCCCGCAGAATGGCACTGTTGACCAAATCTGTTTCGAGACGCAGGTACAGCCAATTATCAATTCAAACTGCTCGGTTTCAGGATGCCATGATGGAAGTGATGGAGAATTGCCTGTCCTGATAACCTATAACGACATCATGCGTGAAGTAAAAGCCAATAAGCCTAACGACAGCAAGCTTATGGAGGTTATCACAGAGAACCCCGGTTCAGAAGATTATATGCCTCCCAGTCCGCGCACACCTTTGACAAGCGAACAGATCAGGCTCATTGAAACATGGATACTCGAAGGCGCCCAAAACACCACCTGTGCTACCACCGATTGTGATTCGGTGAATGCGACATATACAACAACCATTGCAGGCATCATGACAACCTTTTGCACCGGTTGTCACGGTTCGGTATCACCCTCGGCGGGATTATCCCTCACTTCGCACGGACTAGTCTCAGGGGCAGTCAGTTCAAAGCATCTGATGGATCATGTGAAAAATGCCAACGGATACTCGGTTATGCCTCCCAGCGGTATAACACTTACGTCGTGCAGCATCGCACAGCTCAATAAATGGATTAGTGAAGGAATGCCAAACAACTGATAATATGAGAATATTCAGATTTATTGCACTGATTATAAGCCTGGCTGCAATAATTGCCATCGTACCGGGGTGTTACTACGACAACGAAGAATATCTTTATCCCGGGGTAGTTTTGTGCGACACAACAGGTGTAACCTATAGCGGCACCGTAGCCCCGATCATGGCGGCAAATTGCAACAGCTGCCATGGCACCACCGCGCCATCAGGAGGAATAGCTACTGACAATTTAGCAGCTGTAAAAGCAAATATGACTCGCATTTGGGGAGCCATTAACCACAGCAGCGGTTACAAGGCTATGCCGCAAAATATGCCGAAACTCTCCGACTGCAACCTGGCAAAGATAGCAGCCTGGAAAAACGCAGGCATGCCGGACAATTAGCAGATTCAGGAAATAGCTGTAACTCAATATCTAACCAACGCATTAATCCGAAATCCTATGAAAAAGTGGCTCAAAATCATTCTGGCGCTGGCCGTTATCGGTATTATAGCTGCCTTCCTTGTATTCAAATTCTACATCAATAAGCCACATGCCGACATTGCTGCGGCTAAGGCTGAATATACTCTCAGTGCTGCCGACCTTTGGGCGCAGTATACCTCTGGAAGCGCTGCTGCAAGCGAAAAATATAATGGTAAAGTAGTAGAGATCGATGGCAAACTCTCATCAGTCGAAAACCTTGCCGATACCACCATTACACTTGTATTTGTGATGGATGCCGATGAGATGTTCGGCGATAAATCTATCCGTTGCGACATGCTTCCTTCATGGTTTGCCGAAGCCAAAACGCTGCAACCCGGAGCCGATGTTAAGGTGAAAGGGCTCGTAAATGGTTTTGATGAAACCGATGTGAAGCTAAGTAAGTGTTCAACAGTGAAATAACAGGAAATTCTCATTCCATGAACCGAACAATCACCGCAGTCCTGATTACAGTTTTAATTTCGGCCTCCGCGAAATCTTTTGCCCAGGGCATCCTTGATGAAATGGGCGACAATACACCGCAGATACAATATACATATGCCACTTTCAAGACTACGCGCCTCATCATGGGACAGTCGGTTGAAAACACGGCAAAAGGGGAGTTGAATTTTATCATTGAGCACAACTTCGGGCGCGTAAACCTGGGGCCGTATGAATTCTTCGGACTCGACCAGGCCAACATGAGACTGGGGCTGGATTACGGTGTAAATGACTGGCTTAACGTCGGTGTTGGACGCAGTTCCTATGAGAAAACCTACGACGGGTTCCTGAAAGCGCGCATCCTGAGGCAATCAACCGGGGCAAGAATTATGCCTGTGACTCTTTCCTTGTATTCCAATGTGATGCTTAATTCGCTGAAATGGCAGGATCCCGGCCGCACCAACTATTTTACTTCCCGGCTATCGTACACTGCACAACTGCTGGTTGCCCGCAAATTCTCAAACTCATTATCGTTGCAACTGATGCCCACCTATATTCATAAAAACATGGTACCGCGCATCGTTGATCAGAACGATATTTTTGCCATGGGTGCCGGGGCAAGGGTCAAAGTTACCCAGCGTACATCACTTACCGGAGAATATTATTACCTGTTGCCGGGACAAACTGCGGGTGATTACCAGAACTGCCTGTCGCTTGGCGTTGACCTTGAAACCGGCGGACATGTATTCCAGTTGCGTGTTTCCAATGCACAGCCTATGTTCGAAAGGGGATTCATCACCGAAACCTCAGGCAAATGGTCAAAAGGAGATATCTATTTCGGATTTACGATTAACAGGATCTTTACTATAGTTAAGCCAAAAGAATAGTGCACAGCTTATGCCGGCTCTAACGAGCCAGCAGGGATCAGGACTACGCATAGTTACGGATATCCAGGATGATTAATGCCCGACCAGGGGATGTTTGAATAATAAAGGATATCCATACAGTCTGTCGTGTGCTAACACTTCACGCAACAAGACTTGCACCTCCTGCGCCCTCTGCTTTTTGGCATCAGCAGCCGGTATAAATCAAGAGCTGACTTCTGCGATCCGTTCATTGAACAAAGCCCCTGATACGTTGTTACGTCTTTTTATGCGAATATCACAGTAACTTTAACCTAATCCTATGCCTATGAAAATCAAACGTTTACCTCTGATCGTAGTTTTAGTTTCAGTCCTGGTTTTCAGCAGTTTTATCGCTTTTTATCCTACCGGTGCACCGGCTGGATATACAGGCTCGCCCGGTGACGGGAAAAACTGCACCGATTGTCATACCGGAACTGCGTCAACTGTTAGCGGATGGATAATTTCGACTATTCCATCAGAAGGATATGTGCCGGGCCAAACTTACCAGGTAACAGCAATTAATAATATCACGGGTTCAGGTAAGTACGGTTTTGAAGTGTCACCGCAGAACGCCTCTGGATCGCTGCTGGGCACTCTGGCTGCGGGTGCTAATAATCAACTGGTTGGCAACAATAAATATGTGACACATATCTCTGCTTCATCTTCTTTAAATCAATGGACTTTCAGCTGGACAGCCCCTGCAGCAGGTACAGGAGATGTTACTTTTTATGGCGCATTTGCCCGCAACAAACCCGGCCCTGTGAGGTTAAGCACACTGGTGGTCAATGAACTGACTGCTCCCGGAGCAACAGGCCCCATCTCAGGCAGCAATTCGGTTTGCGCACCCGGTGATTATACCTATTCTATTTCGCCTGTAAATGGTGCAACGTATTATGCCTGGTCTGTTCCTACCGGTGCGATTATTGCTTCGGGACAAGGAACTACCTCCATCGTTTTAAGCTATGGGAGCAATGCTGTTTCAGGTGTTATCTCAGTTTTTGGTGCCAATGCTGCGGGCAACGGAATTCCTTCCAATCTTGCGGTCTCAGTTAATCATATTGCCGAAATACCTTCTACGCCCACCGGTCCGGCCCAGGTTGACTTAAGTATTACATCCTCAAGTGAATATGTTACATTGGGTTCGGCTAATGCCGACAGCTACCAGTGGAGTATAAGTCCCGCCGAAGCAGGGACAATTACAGGAACCGGACCTTCAGCCACCGTGCAATGGGGAACGTACCTGGGTATGGTATCAGTCAGTGTTAAAGCAATCAACAGTTGCGGAGAAAGCAACTGGTCTGAGGCTGTCCAAACCAATGTGATTAATACTACCGGTTTATTTGAGATTGCCACGGCAGGTAAACTATCAGTCTTCCCAAATCCCGGTATCGGCGTATTTCAATTGATGCTTCCTCTTGACGTTGAATCAGGAAATCCTGAGTTCAGGGTGCTTAACAGGGCTGGTAACGTCGTCAATTCAGGAACTCTCGAATTAACAGCAGGCAGGCAGGCTGTGATTGACCTCACTGGTCAGCCTTCCGGATTGTACTACATTGAAGTAAAGTTTAACAACAGGCAATATGCCGGAAAGATCATTGTTATGTAACAGTGCCGGATATTAACCACTTACAGGGGAGGGCGACCTCCCTTTTTTTATTGTTCGGTTGAATGCTACCGGTTAGCCTGGTTGCCTGCCTCAACCAGGAAGAATACAGGATTAACCGTACTTTTTGCCGTTGGAACAGGCTGTTTCATCGATTTGACCATGATGATTTGTCATGGTTTTTTTTATTTTGCATATCTTAGATTTCCGATTGCAATACTTTGCCCGCTCGTATGAAAAGAAAAACCGTCATCATCATTCACCTTGTTTACTGGTTTTATATTCTGAACCAGGTACTTTATCCTCTTTACAGCGGTCAGCTGGAAGCATCATACCTTGTCAACAACAAGTACCTGAAAAACGTCCTTATTACCACCATTCTCAATTTCATCACCTTCTATGCTATCTATTTTTCGATAGCGCCACTCATGAAGATGAGGAGCAAAGTGCTGGCAGTTGGTGCAGGACTTGGCCTCATGACTGTGCTTACAACATTCAGGGTACCAACTGATTATCTTTTCTGGAAGATTTTTGGCGGACTTTCGCAAAAAGAAATGACTTTCGAATGGAACTGGGTGTGGAATGACTTAAGGTCGGTAATCATAACAGGAATCTATTCAATACTGATCTTTTTCCTGATCAAATGGTTTGAAGCGCAAAAGCTGAAGGATGAACTCATCAATCAGCGGCAGGCGAGCGAACTGGCCTTGCTGCGCTCACAGGTAAATCCGCATTTCCTTTTCAATACGCTCAATAACATTTACTCACTGGTTTACCGTAAGTCGGACGATGCCCCGGAGGCCGTGATGAAACTCTCATCAATTATGCGGTACATGCTCTATGATGCAACTACCGATTCGGTACCTCTCGACAAAGAGATTGAGTACCTTAAAAGTTTCATTGAATTGCAGGGACTAAGGATCAAACATGCTGATTTTGTATCGTTGCAGATACAGGGTGAAATCACCGGTAAGACCATCGCACCCATGCTGCTGATCCCTTTTGTGGAAAATGCCTTTAAACATGGAAGCAAAACCCATCAACCGGGCATTATTATCAGACTGATTACCAGCCCGGGGCATATGAGTTTCGAAGTAAGCAACTACCTCAAAAAAACGGTGAATGAAGGTGACAATCAGGCAAGTGGCATTGGGCTGGCAAACATTAGGCGAAGGCTCGAATTACTCTATCCCGGTAGTCACGAACTCGTGATCTCCAGGGATGAGGAAATGTTCAGGATTAACCTTGAAATAGAGGAATGATATGAAAATCAATTGCATAGCTATCGATGATGAACCGCTGGCTCTGGATATACTCAGGGACTATTGCGTAAAAGTGCCATTTCTCAACCTGTTGCATACGTTCGACAATGCCATCGAATCACTCGAATACCTGAGAAACAACCGCGTGGATCTCATTTTACTTGATATCCAGATGGAGGAACTCACCGGTCTGCAATTGCTAAATGCACTCAAGGTGAAGCCTTATGTGATTCTAACTACTGCCTACGATTCATATGCTCTCCAGGGTTTTGACCTCGACGTGGCTGATTACCTGCTGAAACCTATCTCGTTTGAACGGTTTGTAAAGGGAGTCACAAAGGTTTACGACAGAATGCAAAAGGAAAACGGCACTGTTGCCGAAAAACCTGCAATTCACATAGCTGAAGCTCCTGAGAAGGATTATTTCTTTGTTAAAACCGAAACCCGGATTGAGAAAGTCACAGCTTCAGAAGTGCTCTATGTTGAAGGGATGGGCGATTACTGGCGTATAGTTACCCGCAATAAGCGCATCATGACCCTGATGAATGCCAAAGGCATTGAGGATGTACTTCACGAACCGCAATTCTGCCGGGTTCACAAATCGTTTTTCGTTGCCATCGACAAGATAGAATTTGTTGAGCGCAAACATATCAAGATCGCCGACCAGCGGATTCCCATCAGCGACACCTACCAGAAAAACTTCTTCGACCTCATCGAGAAGAGGAAGTAGGCGCTGAGTTTAAAGTTTCAGGTTTAAAGTTTCAGGTTTCAGGTTAGGTTGAAAGGCTCAGGAATTAAATGAGTAAGTGAAGTTGTCATTATTCATTATTCACTGTTCATTATTCACTGTTCATTATTCACTGTTCATTATTCACTGTTCATTATTCACTGTTCATTATTCATTGTTTATCATCCCATTTGCATACTGCAACATACGTTCAAGGGTTTCCTATCGGTAAAACCGTCAATTTGGCCTGTCACCAATCCATTCTTTCCGGTCACCGGTTCACCGATGTCAACAGGCTGATGACAGAATATAGTTGTTTCGCCCTCAGTGGGTTACATACCTTTACCGCGTAATCATTAACCATAAAAATCAGGAGGATAAAAAATGAAATCGATCTTAGTAACCTTGTTGCTGATGGTTTCTTTCCTGGTTGTAAAAGCCGGTGATGAATCAATCAGTTATGTGAAGGCAGGAGGCAAAACATACTTCTGCCAGCAGGTGAGGCAGGGTCTTTTCAAGGCTGGGGTTGTTATGGGCGACGGCAATGTGCTCAGGATACCCTTTGGAAAGATTGAAGCATATTCCTGCAAGGGCCATCTCTACGAACGGTTGCCATTGATGTGCAAGGATGCCAAACCAGGCTGCACTGCACTTATGGAATACGTGACTTCCCGCAACGGGCTCAGGCTTTATAAGTATTGCCAGTATGGCGAATGCTGTGATCCTGCAACCAATAACTTCAGTAAGGCGCAGGCCAGTTATCTCTACTCTGTTTTCAAAGATGGTAAGTTCTACCTGGTAGTTGATAAACAGAATGCCGCCTCTGTGCTGCCGTTTTTTGGCATAGATGTCATTGAATAACAATTAGTTAACAAAAATGTATTAAACCATGAAGACGCTCGGAATAATTGCTTGCCTGATCATGTTATCAATTGCTGCCACTGCCGGAACACCCGGGAAGGACTTCGTTATCGCCGACGGCGTATATTACGATTGTGCCGAAATACACAGAGGATTTTCCAATACCACGATTACCACAACCGACGGTGAAAAAGTGAAGGTGCCAAATTTCCTGGTACAATCATTCCGCCAGCATGGGCGGCAATATGAGCTTTTGCCTTTAGTCAACGGCAAAGGCGATACGGTTGCCATGACCTATATGGAACTGATTGCCTGCCATAACGGTTGCAGCCTATACAGGTATTGCACCAACTGCAACAAATACGACCCACTGAGCGGTGAGATTGCACCCATGAATCACATCTACAGGTATTTCGTGCTTAAGAACGGCAAAATCAGCCTGTTGCATGACGATGCCACCACTTGCGATGCCATGGCATTTTTTAATGTAAGGGTTATAAAATAGGAGAATTGCCCTGAAACAGAGTTTTATATTGAGTTTTGAAATCTGGTATTTGGTTGACTTGGAAAGGGTTGCTGCTTCAGCAGCCCATTTCTTTTATAGATATGTGTGAAAACGCAGACATATCAGTATTCTTTGTAAAAATCTTCACGAAACTGCTGATGCATCAAGGCAGCCATAGACCTTAGCCAGCGAATCTTCACTCTCAGTCAGAACATACAGTTTATCGCCCTGTTCAAGTATGGTTGAGCCGTTGGGGACAAGATACTTCCCGTTTCGGCTGATAAATGAAATAACGCTGGTTTTCGGCAGTGCCAGGTGGACAATTTGTTTGCCAATGCTTGAGCAGCCTTCGGGAATGATGATCTCGGTAAGGTTGTTTTTTATGCTATCGGAAAGTTCGAGGTCCGAAAGTGTTCGGTGTTTGAGTTTGGCAGGCAGCGTTACATGAAGATATCTCGCCACAGCGGGAAGCGTTGTTCCCTGTATCAAAACGGAGGTCAAAGAGATGAAAAACACCATGTTGAATATTATTCCCGCCTTACCGGCGCCTGCAAGCAGGGGATAAGTGGCAAAAACAATGGGCACTGCACCGCGCAGTCCCACCCACGAGATAAACCAGCGATGTCGCTGTTGAACCTTGAAAGGGGAAAGAGTGATGAAAACACTCAGAGGCCTGGCCACAAGTATCAGGAAAACAGCGATGATAAGGCCGATACTCATAAACGGAACAATGTGGCTGGGGTAAACAAGCAGCCCGAGGGTGAGGAATAACACAATCTGCATGAGCCAGGCAAAACTATCGAACGACTTCAGTATCTTCTTTTTATGGATCAGTTCATGGTTGCCAATGATAAGAGCGCTGATGTATATCGAGAGGAAACCATTGCCACCAACAAAATCGGTGAATGAGAAACTGAAGAACATAATGGCGATCACGAGAACAATATACAATCCTTCATAATCCAGTCTTACCTTGTTGATGATAAATGCTCCGAATTTACCAATCAAGGCGCCCAAGATTCCACCCAGCAGGAATTGCTTCAGAAACATAGGCACGGCATTCACTAAACCTGCATCCTGATCCATCACTAACCCTGTAAAGATAATGGTAAGAATATATGCCATCGGATCATTGCTGCCGCTCTCAAATTCAAGCAAGGGCCGAAGGTTTCCTTTCAAAGCCAGGTTTTTAGACCGCAGTATCGAAAAAACTGCTGCAGAGTCGGTGGAGGAAACGATAGAACCCAGCAACAGGCCTTCGTAAATGGTGAAATCGGTAATAGCCCAGACAAATATTCCCACAGAAATGGCCGTGATTAGCACACCCAGGGTAGATAATGTAATCCCTTGCCAGAACACCGGCTTGATTGATTGCCAGTCGGTATCGAGGCCACCGGAGAAAAGGATGAAGTTAAGCGCTACAATCCCGATGAACTGTGCCGTTTTGGGATTGTCGAACATAATTCCGCCGAACCCCTCGGAGCCGGCAAGCATCCCGATGGTAATGAAAAGAACGAGTACCGGCACTCCAACCTTTACGGAAGTTTTGCCTGCAAAAAGCGAACTGAAAAGCAGCACTGAACCTATCAGAAGGATGTTTTCGGTGGTAAGGGTCATAGAGTCCGGGATTCAGGATTTTCAAAGATAATAAAATGATTTGATACCCCGAAAAGAAAGCATCGTGTATAGCTGAACAATTTGTTACCGGATGTGCGTCGGATCGATGACTATATGCCTGATTGTAATCCGTTTCCAGGTGTAAGTGACGTGTACCTTCCCGTCGGCTGCCTGGATAACAGCAGGGTAGGAGAGTTCACCGGGTTCGGTATCGAGGTCGGCTATTTTCCGCCATTTTTTTCCATTCTTAGAAATTGCCAGGCTGATGGGCGTTCTGTCACCGGTCCATCGGCCTTCAGGGACGATGGTCGGATTATAAACAAGCAAATGTCTGCCGTCGCTGAGCGTAACCGCATCGATGCCCGAGTTGGGATTGGGCAGCTTTGTTGCTTTGAGAGGAGACCAGGTAAGTCCGTTATCAGTTGACCAGGTTTCTCCGATCACATTTTTGCGGGTACGGCATAGGGCTTGAAGCTTGCCGTTTTTGTGAACCAGTATTGCAGGCTGAATAGCTCTTAGGTTTTCTGGATCATTCACAAAATCCGATCGGCTCCAGGTTTTGCCCAGGTCTGATGTGCGCTCAAAATAAACTTTCCACTCACCTTCTTCGGTGCTTACAGGGCAAAGTAAATCGCCATTTGCAAGCTTGACAGCCTTATTTTTGACCGGGCCCAAAATTCCCTCAGGCAATCGTAAAGGCTCACCCCAGGTGTGGCCATTGTCGGCCGATTGCATCATCATGCCCCACCATGTAACAGGGTCGGGACCAACCTTATAGAAAAGTAAAAGTTTACCGTTGCCGGCATAAAAAAGCACCGGGTTCCAGCATGGGTATCGCTTTCCGTCGGGGCTGATTCCATTGGCAATTTCCACCGGCTCAGCCCATTTTCCATCATTCTGAAGGCATAGCCATATACCGACATCGGGGTTCTTTTCAGCCGTACCGGCAAAAAAGGCTGCAACAAGCCCTTCGGCTGTTTCGGCAATGGTGGAAGCATGACATTCAGTAAACGGTGCTGAGTTGAATAGGTTTTCGCTCTTAATGACGGCGCTATTAGGTTTTTCCTGTGCATAAAGCGGCAGGCTTGACACAATAGCAATGAGTATTAGTGTGATGAGAAAAAGATTCTTGCGCATTCGGGCCAGTTGAAAGAATTACCTGTCGAAGATAGCATGATTAAGCCAGTTTACACGCACCTGGTTCGTTCATTCACAGGATATTCATACTTATGAGGTTGATTTTCAAGATAATTTTTAAAAATATTTTGAAGTGTAAATAATACACATATATTTGTGAGGCTTTACTTGTGAATGTTAAGAATGCAGTATCAGGGAGGCGCATGCGAAGTGTACATAAATTACTCTGAGTACCATATGTTTTCTTCGATTTACATCTTAAGTCGCTGCTAACCAAAACAATCTCCAAAGGATAAATTACTTTTATGAAAAACTCAAAAAGGATATTCCTCATTATCAGTCTTTTGACTTTTACGAAATTTCTGTCGGCGCAGAACAACATAGTTACCTTGCAGCCAGGCAAAGCTCAAACCATCATCAGTAAACACCTTTACGGCCATTTTGCCGAGCACCTGGGCCACTGCATCTATGAAGGTATTTGGGTTGGTGAGAATTCTGCGATTCCTAATGTTCGCGGTATTCGTACCGATGTGGTCAATGCTTTGCGCGAGATGGGAATTCCGAACCTGCGCTGGCCCGGCGGCTGCTTTGCCGATGAATACCATTGGAAAAACGGCATTGGACCAAAAGATAAACGACCCACCATGATCAACACCAACTGGGGTGAAGTTACCGAAGATAACAGTTTCGGAACCAATGAGTTTTTGGACCTCTGCGAACAACTTGGCTGCGAACCGGTAATTACCGGTAACGTGGGTAGCGGAACTGTTGAGGAAATGTCGCAATGGGTTGAGTATATCAATTCCGACAACATCAGCCCGATGACCGATCTGCGCAAAGCCAGCGGACGCGAAAAAGCATGGAAAGTAAAATTCTGGGGCATCGGTAACGAATCGTGGGGTTGTGGCGGCGCCATGAGTCCTGAGTTCTATTTCGACCAAATGATGCGCTATTCAAATTTTACCCGCGATTACGGCGATAGCAAGCTCTTTCGCGTGGCTGTGGGACCCAATGTCGATGACTATAACTGGACTGAAACCATCATGCGCCTTTGGTCGAAAAAATCATGGTGGGAACAGCGGCTTATGAACGGACTTTCGCTGCACTATTACACCCTTTGTCACGGCTGGGGTGATAAAGGTTCAGCTACCGTTTTCACTGAAAAGGACTGGTTTTCAACATTAAAGAATACATGCAGGATTGATGAACTCATCAATAAACACCTTGCGATCATGGATAAGTATGATCCTGAGCACCGGGTCGGGCTGGTTGTTGATGAATGGGGCAACTGGTTTGATGTGGAACCGGGCACCAATCCGGGCTTCCTGTTTCAGCAGAATACCCTGCGCGATGCCATCGTTTCGGGTATCAACCTCAATACTTTCAATAACCACGCCGACCGCATTGCTATGGCGAACATTGCACAGATGGTGAATGTGCTGCAATCGATGATCCTCACAAAAAAAGAGCAAATGGTGCTTACGCCAACCTATTATGTTTTTAAAATGTACAAAGTTCACCAGGGAGCTACTCAGATTCCTGTTGCTGTTACTTGCCGCGACTATAAGGTTGACGGTGAATCAATTCCTTCAATCAATGTTTCAGCTTCAAAGGATGCTTCGGGCAAAATTCACATTACCCTTGTTAATCTCGACCCGAACACCGAAAATCCTGTTACTATCAATCTTGGTCTAAATCAGAATGTTAGTGTAACTGGCGAAGTGATCACTTCAAAAAATATGAATGATTACAACGATTTCGGGCAGGCACCCAAAGTGGCCATAGCCAAATTTGATAAATTTAAAATCGGCAACGGGCAGTTGAATGTAACAATGCCTTCCAAATCAGTTGTTTGTCTCGAAATAACCTCTAAATAATAA
>DAONEL010000070.1:0-14337 GCA_035403045.1 Bacteroidales bacterium | reverse complement strand
TTTTGACAGTACAACCATAATAACTCACAGAGTGCAAAAATATTTTATTTTTAATTAAGTAGCAATAATGGTTTGCAGCTGACCGGCAGTATTGCCTGCAGGCATATATAGCGGGGATTATTAAAACAAATCTGCTTTCTGTGCTGAAGAACCCGGCAAGCCGTTAACCAGCCGCAAAGCACTAATCGGCAAAACAGATTTTCTGCGTGGGATTTCAGCAAACATCATATGGCTGATTTTTCCGATATTTGCAGAAAATTACTGAGTGCCTTATTATAAATGAGCGTAAAAGAAGAAGGCCAGAAAGTTTGGCAATTATTGCTGAACCGTCTCCGCGACAAATACCGGTTGGTTATCCTCAACGAAGAGACTTTTGAGGAGAAACTATCATTTAAGCTTAACCGCCTCAATGTGTTTGTGGTACTGGGATTGCTTTCAATGCTGCTGGTATTTATTACTTCCTACATAATTGCTTTCACACCGCTGAGGGAATACATTCCCGGATACACCGATGTGGCTATGCAACGCCGCATTTACGAGTTGCAAATGCGCAGCGACAGCATTGAACGTGCCCTGCACAGCAACGAGCTGTACCTGCAGAACCTCAGGCTGGTGCTGGGAACTGATTCCATGGCTATACTCAAGAATGCTACTCCTGATACTTCATCAAAGAAAAGCTATACCGATATTTTCGATAAGAGATCACCCGAAGATTCCCTGCTTCGTATCGATTACGAAAACCAGAGTAAATACAACCTCTTTTACTCCGATTCACCTTCAGAAAAGAGTTCACCGGCAGCAAGGAGTTATACTTTCTTTTGTCCCGTTAAGGGCGTGGTTACAAGCAAATTCAATCCTTTGCTGAAACATTTTGGCATCGATATAGCAGCAAACAGCAATGAGCCCATCAAAGCAGTGCAGGAAGGAACAGTTGTTTTTTCCGGTTGGACGGTTGAAACCGGAAATGTAATTGCCATCTCTCATCCCGGCAATATTGTTTCGGTATATAAGCATAATTCTGTTTTGCTAAAGAAAGAGGGGAGTGTAGTACGTGCCGGTGAAACAATTGCCATCATCGGTGAGAGTGGTGAACTCAGCACAGGCCCTCACCTGCACCTCGAACTCTGGATCAATGGCAATCCCGTGAATCCGGCAGATTATATTGTCTTCTGAGAATTAATTGTATCAAAATAAGTGTCGAGCAGCCAAACACCTTCTAAAAAGCGCCAGGTCGCCATACTCGGATCTACCGGGTCAATAGGCACCCAGGCTTTGGATGTTATCCGCAACCATCCTCATGAGCTTGATGTTGAAGTGCTTACTGCTCATTCCAACGCGGCACTCCTTATCAGGCAGGCAATAGAGTTTAAACCCAATGCAGTTGTCATTGGCATGGAATCGATGTATCAGCATGTTTTCGAGGCGCTCGATCCCTATGATATTAAAGTTTACGCCGGCCAGCAGGCAATAAGCCAGGTTGCCGAAATGGACACCATTGATATGGTGCTGGTTGCATTGGTAGGTTTCCAGGGACTTAAACCCACAATTACAGCAATCAATGCAGGTAAAACAATAGCCCTGGCAAACAAGGAAACGCTGGTTATAGCCGGAGAATTGGTAACGGACCTTGCCAGCCGTAAGGGTGTGAATATTTTCCCTGTTGATTCGGAACATTCGGCAATTTTTCAGTGCCTTGCCGGAGAATTTCATAACCCGGTTGAAAAAGTGATACTCACAGCCTCAGGCGGGCCTTTCAGGGGAAAGAAACCTGATTTCCTGGCAACAGTTACTAAGGAAGATGCTCTGCGGCATCCCAACTGGAGCATGGGAAGCAAGGTTACCATCGACTCGGCAACCCTTATGAACAAAGGCCTTGAAGTTATCGAAGCCAAATGGCTTTTTGGATTGTCGCCTTCGCAGATCGATGTGATTGTGCATCCGCAAAGCATTATACATTCGCTGGTTCAGTTTGCCGATGGCTCTTTAAAAGCACAACTTGGCCTGCCTGATATGCGACTGCCGATACAGTATGCCCTTGGTTACCCATCGCGCCTCGAAAGCGATTTTCCGCGTTTCAGCTTTGCCGGTTATCCGACTTTCACTTTCGAACAGCCTGATACTGACACATTCCGCTGCCTGCCGCTGGCATACGAAGCCATGAACAAAGGCGGAAACCTGGCCTGTATTATGAATGCTGCTGACGAAGTGGCAGTTAATGCTTTCCTTCGCGATGAAATAAGTTTCATGCAGATTCCCTTGCTGGTTGAGAGGTGCATGGCTGCAATCAGCTTTGTGGCTTCACCGTCATACGACGATTTTGTGGCCACTGATGCCGAAACCCGCCGCGTGGCACAGGAATTGATACCACGCATTCACTAGCATCCCGAAATTAATAAAGTATATAGTAAAAGTTAGTTAACAGATATAGAAGAACTCATTCTAACAATGGTAATTCTCATAAAAACAGCCCAGCTGCTTCTCAGCCTTTCAATATTAGTCATAATTCACGAGCTGGGGCATTTCATTGCTGCTAAAGTCTTCAAAACGCGTGTCGAGAAATTTTATCTCTTCTTCGATCCGTGGTTCTCACTTTTCAAATTCAAAAAAGGAGAAACCGAATATGGAGTAGGGTGGCTTCCCCTGGGCGGCTATGTGAAGATTTCGGGAATGATTGACGAATCAATGGACAAAGAGCAGATGAAACAGCCGGCCCAGTCGTATGAGTTCCGTGCCAAACCGGCATGGCAAAGGCTCATTATTATGCTGGCTGGCGTTATTATGAATATCGTGCTCGCCATTGGAATTTATATCGTAACACTGGCCGCCTGGGGTGAACAATATCTTCCAACGACCGAAGTAAAATACGGCATTTATGTTGACTCGCTCGGCTACGAAATGGGCCTTCGCAACGGAGATAAAATTTTAACCATTGATAACCAGATAGTTGAAGATTTCTCGAAAATACCCGGGCACATACTCCTGGAAAAGGCAAAAACCATCCAGGTAGAGCGTGAGGGAAAACCATTCAATGTGAATATTCCTGATGGTTTTCTTTCGAAGATGATCAAGAGCCAGTCGGCTGATTTTATAGCGCCCAGGATACCTTTTGAAGTAGGTGATTTTGCGAAAACTTCGGCGGGAAAAGATGCAGGAATGAAAGTCGGCGATAAGATTATAAAACTGGATACACTGGCCACGCCTTACTTTGATATTTTCAGAACTGAAATTCAGAAGCACAAGAACCAGCAGGTGAACGTGGTGGTGGTGCGCGGAACTGATACGCTGCAGATTGCAGTGAAAGTTCCTGAAAAAGGACTAATTGGAATCGCCCCCAAACAGCTGACTGACTATTTCAAGCTCAGCGAACGTCATTACAATATTATCCAGGCGATACCGGCAGGTTTTACAAAAACTTGGAAAGGCATTGATAATTACTGGAAACAGCTCAAACTTATCTTCTCAAAGGATGTAAAGGCTTACGAATCGGTCGGTGGATTTATTACAATCGGTAAAATATTTCCTTCAACCTGGGATTGGGAAGCATTTTGGGCACTTACTGCTTTCCTTTCAATCATGCTTGCTATCCTCAACGTGCTTCCTATTCCGGCGCTGGATGGCGGACATGTGCTGTTTGTGCTGGTCGAAATTATTACAGGCCGCAAACCCAGTGATAAATTCCTGGAGTATGCTCAGATTGTAGGAATGGTGTTGCTTTTCGGATTGCTCATCTTCGCCAACGGAAACGATATTCTGCGGCTTTTCAGGTAATATGATGCACCTGTTTTAACTGTCTTCTACTTTCTCTGACAGCGATTTAAATCCTTTGCCAAGGATTTCATAAGCATCGAGCACTGCTACAAATGCATCAGGATCAATACGGTGAATGTATTCCTGGAGCATCGATAGTTCCCTGGGGTTCACAACGGTGAATATTATCTGCTTGTCGGCCTGGTTATACATTCCTGCACCATGCAGGAAAGTGCCGCCACGGTGCAGATCGGTTATAATACTGTCGCGGATTTCATGGTATTTGTCCGAAACAATAAAAAGTGTTTTGTCGTACGAAAACCCGTGCATCACAGTATCAACCACCCTTCCCATAACAAAAATCGTTATCCAGCTGAAAAGCGGAATACGCCAGTCACCAAAAGCCAGGTAACTGAGCAGCACGATGGAGGAGTCAACCATCATCATGAGTTGTCCCAGGGGGCGGCGTGTATATTTGGCCAGAATCATGGCTACCACATCTGTTCCGCCACTGGTGGCTTTGGCCTTGAATGTGAGCGCAACACCAATTCCTACCAGCAATCCTCCGAAAATTCCCGAAACCAGGGTTTCGCCTTTAACCAATGGCTCATTGCCATGAAAATAGGATAACAGGTCCACGAAAACTGATGTCAGTACAAATGCCACCACGGTTTTTACGCCAAATCTCGGCCCCAGTATTTTAGTACCGATAATCGTCAGGGGTATGTTGAATGCCAGTGCAGTGAGCCCGATAGGTAAACCGAGAAGATGGTGAAGCATAATAGAGATGCCGTAAATGCCACCCGGTACTATTTTTTCAGGGCTGATAAACAGCACATAACCACATGCCATGATAAATGTACCAATGGTAATGAATGAATAAGACCTGAACCATGTAGCAGAGAAAATCTTTTCGGGCTGCAGCAAAACCGTATTTTTCATTTTGTTCCTGGTCTTTAATTGTTTACACTAAAAAGGGCGTGGAATTACTCTGCAATTTTCTCACGGAGCGACTTAAATCCTTCACCCAGGATTTCATTTGCTTCGAGGACTGTAACAAAGGCATCCGGATCAATCAGATGTATGTATTCTTCGAGGATAGCCATCTCACGACGGTTAACAACCGTGAAGATAATGGTTTTTTGTGCCCCGTTGTACATGCCAAAGCCCGGAATATAGGTTCCGCCACGCTGAAGGTCGTTGATGATGCGGTCACGAATTTCTTCGAATTTGTCGGAGATAATGAAGAGTGTTTTATCGACACTAATACCTTGAAGTACTATATCTATGGTTTTACCCGTGACAAAAATTACAATCCACGAGTACAATGGAATTTTCCAGTCGGCAAATACAACCAGGCCAAGCAGAACGATTACTGAATCAACATAGATAAGCAGTTGCCCAAGCGGAATGTTGGTGTATTTGGCAATAATCATGGCAATAATATCAGATCCGCCGGAAGTTGCTTTTGATTTGAAGATTAGTCCCAGCCCAATACCGATCAGTACGCCGCCGAAAATTGAAGAGAGCAGCGCATCGCCTTCGACCAAAGGTTTTTCACCCCAGAAATAAGTAATTCCATCCATGAAAACAGAGGAGAGAATGAATCCTACAACAGTCTTAACTCCGAAACGCGGTCCAAGAATTTTGATCCCAAGGATAGTAAGCGGAATATTCAGGATAAGTCCCATCAGTCCTATGGGAAAACCATCAGGCGCCCACGATAACAGTCCCTTGGTTACATAGTGAATCACAATCGATATCCCATAAACGCCGCCAGGTACAATCCTGTACGGTGAAATGAAAAAAACAAATCCTGCCGCCAGGAGAAAGGATCCAAGGACTATCAGCCCGTAATTTATAAACCATTTTCTGGAGAACAATTTTTCGTTAGCAGAGAATATTGCCATGATCAATTAATTGATTTACTGTATTTTAATTAGATTCCGTTTGAGGCTGCAAAGTTCGCAAAATTACACCTGAAAAAAAAGGTAATAAAAAAGGGAGAGCACTGCGCCCTCCCTCTCAATTAACACAAGCCTAACCAAAGCTTCCACTAACCATTTGTAGCATTAAACAGAAGATCGGCGTCAAATTTTATCCAGTCGTTGGCAGTGGGGTCCCACACCCATTGCACGGTATAATACCACGAACCGGCAGTTACTTTATGATCTTCAGCAATCACCGAGTTATATTTGACGCCGCTATCGAAATATGTTTTCCATTGATGCGAACCGGCATCCCATTGTAAAATTTTCTGGCTAAACCATTTAGGTGTTTTTTTATCTTCAGAAATTCCGCCGTAAATAAGGCAGGAAACAGCATTATCGTGAACTTCGTTGAAGGCAAAAGCCCTGCCGTTATCACCTGTATAAACTTCGGCGCTATTCTTTGTCATGATTTCAGAAGAGATCTTGGCAGGGTCAAACTGGTTGAGTTTCGCCATATCAAGTTCATCAATCTGAGGAAGTTTGCCCGGTTTTTCAGCCGGTTGCGCAATTTGTTCAGGTTGGGAGATCGCAGCTTCCTGGTTCCCGAATTTTGAACATGCTGTAATAATTGTTAATCCTGCAAATAAATAAGCAAAGGTTTTCAGTCGGTTAATCTTCATTGTTAACGAGTTTAAGTTAGTTGTTGCTGTTTTACAAGAATTGTTGCAAAGATCAAAATTTTCATCATACATTTATTGATCGATATACAAAAGGTAATCACCCCCTGAATAAAAAAATAAAAAAAAGTTTTTTTTGTCTGAAACATATAATACCCTAGCGTTTCCGCCGTTACTTGTCAGCTTGTTTCAATTTAAGTCAGAAATTTATCGTTCAGAAAATTACTTTAATAAGAAAGAGCAATAAATAAGTAGCATAAATCAGAGCTGCTTGTTTGTTAAACAGTAACCTGACAAGAAAAAAATTACTACTTTAGCAACGATTTTATAAAGAGTGCCTGCAACCAAGAAAATACCTGCAATAATTTGCTACACATTTGCTGTGATGACGGTAGTGCTAATGCTGTCGGTAAAAGTTTTTGCCCAGCAGGAGCCGCAGTTCACACATAATATGTTCAATTATTCTGCTGTCAACCCGGGCCATTATGGCCTGTCAGAAGGTATCTGCGTTACCGGCATACTGCGTGAGCAATGGCTTGGTTTTAAGGACGAAGAAGGAAATAAAGTCAACCCGCAGACATTTCTTATTGGAGCTGATGCACCAATAAAATTCCTTCGTGGAGGAATTGGACTCAATATAGTACAGGATAAATACGGATTCTTTACTGATATGGCTGTTAAATTGGGTTATGCTTATCACCTTAATATCGGCAACGGTATTCTTGGAATTGGTGTAAACGCTCAATTTCTGAACAAAACACTTGACTTCAGCAAATTCATCCAGATTGACGATGGCGATCCGATTCTCAGTGGGCAATCTTCCAAAGGAGTTGTCATCACTGATATGTCAGCCGGGGTTTTTCTTAAAAAGCCCAATTATTACATTTCACTGTCGTCAACTCAACTGCTCGAATCAGAAAAAGACCTTGGCGGTGCCACCGGCGTTGGTACATACAAATTAAGAAGGCATTATTATGCAGGAGGTGGTTATACCATATCATCACCGGCTTTCCCCGCATTTACGTTAACGCCATCGGTTTTTGTAAAATCTGACGGTAGTACCATACAAGCCGATTTCAACGGACTGGTTACATACAATAAAAAAGTGTGGGGCGGCGTTTCTTACAGGCTAACCGACGCTGTAGCCCTCATGGTGGGCATGAATATGAAGGAAATTGAATTTGGCTATGCCTATGATATTCCTACCAGCAGGGTAGGTGCCACAGGCAGCCATGAGATAATGCTCCGGTACATTTTTAAAATTGAACGCGAAAAAGCCAGAACCGGATACCGCAATACCCGATACCTGTAATTTTTATGGTTGAAGTGTATTTTATACATTTGCGCCTTGAAAATCCGGGACTTGAATACTAAAGCAACGTAATAACCGTTATTTGCATACTGCACGATTCTGCCTGGTTATCAAAAGGTTTACTTATCTTTGATAATTTGCCACCCATAGGAGTAATTCTATGCATTAAGACCAAGATGGCAAAGGAATCGCAACAAAACCAACCTACAATGAAAAAACTGCTTTTATTTTCACTCGTGGCATTAGTTTTAGGAAGTTGCCGTAACACCGGCAATGGAGAACTTATTGGAGTGCAAAACAGGGAACGGTTCTATCAACCCGATCCTTTCGGAATGACATATGTTCCAATGGGCTCCTACACAATGGGCCCCGGAGATCAGGACGTTCCGTATGCTCATCTCAATACACCACGAACTATTACGGTAAAAGCCTTTTGGATGGATGAAACGGAAATCACCAACAATGAATACCGTCAGTTCGTTTACTGGGTGCGTGATTCAATCGCACGCCGTATTCTCGGTGATGTAAACGCTGAAGAGTTCCTGATTTCTGAAAATAAGAAAACAGGTGAAACCTACGATCCGCCTTTCCTTAACTGGGAAACCGAAATCGACTGGCAGGCCGAAGAATACCGCGACCAGTTAGAGTCGATGTATCTTCCTGAGCATGAGCGCTATTTCCGCAAAAAGGAAATTGATACACGCAAACTTTTCTATGAATACTATTACATTGATCTGAAGGCAGCTTCACGCAAAGATTATTCCGGCCAAACCGATTCGAAAAATGCCGGATTTGCCAACCGCCCCCAGGGTATGAAAGACCGTTCGGTATACATCCGCAAGGAAACTATAAATGTATATCCTGATACACTCGCCTGGCTTCACGATTATGCATACAGTTATAATGATCCCATGGTTGAGCGCTATTTCTGGCACCCGGTTTATGACAATTACCCTGTTGTAGGTGTTAACTGGAAACAAGCCAGCGCATTCTGTATCTGGCGTACACGCCTCATGGAATCATACCTGGCCAAGAAAAACAATGCATCGCCCAGCGAATTCAGGCTTCCTACCGAAGCCGAATGGGAATGGGCAGCCCGCGGAGGCAATACTTTCAGCATGTATCCATGGGGAGGTCCTTATACACGGAATGATAAAGGATGTTTCCTTGCCAATTTCAAACCCCTGCGCGGAAACTATATCGACGACGGTGGTGCTACCCCAGTAATTGTGGCTCATTACCCGGCTAACGACTTCGGTCTCTATGATATGGCCGGCAATGTATCGGAATGGTGCTCCGATGCATGGGACGAATCTTCATCGAACTTCACATGGGATATGAATCCCACTTATCAATACAACAGTAAGGAAGATGATCCTCCTGCATTGAAACGCAAAGTTGTTCGCGGTGGCTCCTGGAAAGACATTTCATATTATATCCAGGTTTCATCACGTGCCTATGAATACCAGGATTCATCGAAATGTTACATTGGTTTCCGTTGCGTACAGGACTTCATGGGAAGACAAAAGGACGACAATCCTTCAAGAGCCTCACGTATTTACAACTAACTGAAAATAACCTGCAATTTATTGTATAACCTTTCTTAAAAAGGTTCATCAATAAATAACATATAGTAATAAACGTTAATATCAACTAATAAACAAACAAAACCATGGGTCTAGCAAGTTTTGTAAGCGGTAAAGCATACAAAAATTTCATGTCGAAAGTGTATGGCTGGGGAGCCGCTATCGTTATTCTCGGCGCACTCTTTAAAATCAATCACTATTCAGGAGCCAATGAGATGCTTATCATTGGTTTGTGCACAGAGTCACTTATCTTTTTCTTTTCCGCCTTTGAACCGCCTCATGTAGAGCCGGACTGGAGCCTTGTTTACCCTGAACTTGCAGGTATGTACCATGGCGGTGCCGGTACTCCGGCTGCAGCTCCACATAAAGTTCATGCCGGTAAATCAACAACTCAGGAACTGGACGATATGCTTTCAAAAGCTAAAATCGGGCCTGAACTTATTGAAAGCCTGGGTGAAGGCATGCGGAAAATGAGCGAAAATGTCTCGAAGATGTCGGATGTGACAAACGCTGCCGTTGCCAATGATGAATTTGTGAAAACCGTTAAAGATGCAAGCAAATCGGCAGGTGAACTGTCATCATCCTATAAAAAGACAGCTGACATATTAAACCAGGACGCCAGTACAGTAGGCGAATTCTCGAGCAGTGTGAAATCAGCCGCAGCATCAGCTGGCACGCTGGCCGGTGTTTACACCGAAGTCTCCAACTCTATTAAGAAAGAGATGAGCGCTACCGAGCAGTTTTCAAATACCATGTCAATCGCTACCGAATCAGCAAACCGTTTGGCCGAAAAATACACCAAGGCTGCCGAAATGCTCACAAAATCAGCAGAATCGCTCAATTTCACTGCGCTTGATTCGAAATCATACAATGACCAGCTTCAAAAGATTTCACATAATCTTTCAGCCCTGAATGCAATGTATGAAATGCAGCTTCAGAGTTCAAACGATCAGCTTGAAGCAAGCAATAAACTGCGTTCTTCATTCAGTACGTTCCTGGGAAGCATCAACGAAACTTCGGGCAACATGGATAAATACAAGGAAGAGATCGACCTTCTCACAAAGAGGGTTACAGCGCTCAACCAGGTATACGGCAACATGCTCGCTGCCATGAATGTGAACATGAACAAATAGTGCACGTCGCAATCCATCATATCTTTTTAACTCTGAAAACCTTACACTATGGCTGGATATAAAGAGACACCCAGGCAAAAGATGATCGCGATGATGTACTTGGTGTTGACAGCCCTGCTGGCATTAAATGTATCAGTAGAGATTTTGAATGCCTTTCTCGTGGTGAACGAAAGTATGGAAACAACCAACCGTGTTTTCCGTGCAAAGACAGAAAACCTGTATCGTCAGTTTGAACAGCAAAATCAGCAAAATCCTGCCAAAGTTGGACCTTTCTATGATAAGGCACAACAGGCAAAGAAGATCTCGCAGGAAATGAAAGATTATGTTGAAAAAACTAAATTTGAGGCTATAGCTTTTTCTGACAGGATATCACTCGATGAAGCCCGTTCAATTCCTCTTCGCCAGCTGGCATCCAAGGATAAATACGACCGCACAACAACATTCTTTATCGGCAATTCACAGGATGGCTCTGCCGGTCGCAGTCGTGAATTAAAAGACAAGATCATAAAGTACAAACAGGGTCTCCTCCAACTTATCGATCCCAAGAAACGTAACCTTATCAAACTGGGTCTGGATACTGACGGCCCTTATTATGATGCCAGCGGAGCCAAGCAAAACTGGGAAATGTACAACTTCTATCATACCATTCTGGCTGCCGACGTTACAATTCTAAACAAGATCATAGCTGAGATTCAAAATGCCGAACAGGATGTTGTTTCTCACCTGATGTCAGAAATTACTGCTGAGGATTATAAATTTGATGAAGTTGGCGCAGCAGTTGTGCCAAAAAGTCAATACGTTTTTCTTGGTGAAAATTATGAAGCTGAGATTTTTGTAACTGCCTATGATACAAAGCAAACATTCACTGCTAATCTTGGTGGCCGTGGCGTTGCATCGAGTGCAGGTGTAGCAAAAATAACAATCCCTGCTACTACTCCGGGACCTGTCTCATTGAAAGGAAGCGTAAATGTTGTATCACCGACCGGCGAGACCAAGAGTTACCCCGTTGCAGTTGATTATATTGTAGCGCCTCCAACACTCACTGTTTCACCTACCAAGATGAATGTTTTCTACATTGGTGTTGATAACCCTGTGTCCATTTCGGCAGGCGGTGTTTCTGATGCACAGGTTCAGGCCTCGATAACTAATGGTAGCATTTCAAGAACAGGAAAAGCCTGGAATGTTAGGGTAAACGAAACCGGCAAAGCTGTTGTTACAGTATCAGCCAAAATCGGTGACCGTGCCAAATCGCTGGGCTCAACGGAGTTCAGGGTTAAGCGTGTTCCTGACCCCAAAGCGTATATAGCCAACACAGACGGAGGTAGCGTTTCATCCCAGATGATCATAGCTTCTGCTATCATACCGCGTATGCCGGCTGACTTTGACTTTGACCTTACTTTTGAAGTTACCGGTTTCACATGTTCCGGAGTACGGCGCGGCGATTTCTGGTCGCGTCCCGGACGTGGCAACAGGCTTTCGGAAGAAATGAAAGAGTTTATCCGTGGCTGTAAAAAGGGTGAAAAGATCTGGTTTGAGGATATTTACGCCAAAGGCCCTGACGGCACCCGCAAACTAAACTCAATTGTGCTCACGATTCAATAACCATATTTTGACATCGCTGCAATGAAGAAATCACTGTTAATATTGGCATTGCTGGTGCTGTTCATAGCAACAGGTGCCTCAGCGCAACAACTCCTCAATACGCCTCCGCGCGACGGCGTTGTTGATGAAGGTGACAGGCTGGAAAAGAACCCAATCCCTTATCCATGGGTAAGGTATGCCGATTTTGTCTGGAAAAAACGAATCTGGCGCATGATTGACGTTCGTGAAAAAATAAACCAGACATTCTACTATCCTGAAACTCCCCATAATAACTGGAAAAATTTCATGACGGTTATCATGGATGCCCTCAAGGAAGGTAGCATCACTGCTTACGACGCTGCTTCACCAACTGATGAGTTCATCGTTCCGCTCACTTACAAGGAACTTATGATGCGCCTTGAACGAAGCGATACAGTGCCTATGCAGCGGCCATACCCGCCTTATGATTGGTACGATACTGTGATGTCTGAAAAATTTTCTCCGCTGGATGTTAAACGTTTCAGGATCAAGGAAGACTGGTATTTCGATAAACAGCGTTCAATGTTCGAAGTCCGTATTCTTGGTATTTGCCCTGTTCGCGACAATTATGATGAAAACGGTAACTTCCGTGCTTTCGAGCCATTGTTCTGGATTTATTTCCCTGAAGCAAGGCCGGTGTTTGCACGTGCTGAAGTATTCAACCGCTTCAATAATGCAGCCCGCATGACTTACGATGACCTTTTCTGGAAACGCATGTTCAATTCCTATATTTACAAGGAAGAGAACGTGTACGACCGTAAAATCTCGGAATATGCCACGGGCATTGATGCTATGCTCGAGTCGGAGCGCATCAAGGAAAGCCTTTTCGATTTTGAACAGCAACTCTGGGAGTACTAAATAATTCCTGGTGCTTTGAAATTACAACAGCTCTCCCTTTGGAGGGCTGTTTTTGTTTTGTTAACTTTGTTGATTCCAGTTGAAAATTAGCAGCCTGATTCAAATGACTGTAGAAATTCTCGATACACCCATTGAATACCTCAAAGGCGTTGGTCCCAAGCGGGCTGAGGTGCTGCGCCGGGAGCTGGGTATCGCTACATTCTATGACCTGCTCACGTATTATCCATTCCGGTATGTCGACAGGAGCAGGTTTTATGCAATTGCCGGGATAAACAGCGATGCTGCCTGGGTACAAATCCGGGGGAAAGTGACAAGTACACAACTTGTCGGGAAGGGAGTTGCTATGCGGTATGTTGTTACTGTGGCAGATGGCAGCGGCGAAATAGACCTCGTTTATTTCCAGGGAATAAAATGGATCAAGGACAAATTTTCAATAGGGACTGAATATATCATTTTCGGTAAGCCAACACTTTTCAACGGCCGGTATAACATTCCGCATCCTGAAACAGAAACAGCAGCAGAGTTTTCGGCACAGCCTGCTGACCCGCTGCACCCGCTTTACAATACTACGGAGAAAACCAAACTTATCGGCCTGACAGGCCGCACCATTGCCAAGCTGGCTAAAACGCTGGTGATGCAGGTTCATGGTATGATACCTGAAACCCTCACACCGGAAATTTTGAGTGAACTCAGGCTGATTTCCCGCGATGAAGCGTTGGCTAATATACATTTCCCGTCGGACAATGAAATACTGGCGAAAGCCGAAGCACGCATCAAATTTGAGGAGTTGTTTTTTATTCAGCTGCGGCTTTTAAGGTTTAAACTCAACAGGTCACGCTCGGTGAGAGGACACAGGTTTTCAGTGGTTGGTGAAAAGTTTAATACATTTTACTCGACATATCTGCCATTTGCTCTGACGAATGCGCAAAAGAAGGTCATTCGTGAGATAAGGGCCGATATGGGAAGCGGAAAGCAAATGAACAGACTGCTCCAGGGTGATGTGGGATCAGGTAAAACGGTGGTTGCATTGCTGAGTATGCTCATCGCCCTTGACAATGGTTTTCAGGCTTGCCTGATGGCTCCAACCGAAATTCTGGCTAACCAGCATTATAAAACCATTAGCCGCCTGCTCGAAGGTACCGGAATAACCTGCGATTTGCTTACCGGAAGCACAAAGCAAAAGCAGCGGAAGGATATGTTTGCTTTACTGCAAAGCGGTGAATTACATCTACTTATTGGAACTCATGCACTTATAGAGGATACGGTTCAGTTCAGCAATCTAGGACTGGTTGTGATTGATGAACAGCACAGGTTTGGTGTTGCCCAGCGTGCAAAACTCTGGAGCAAAAGCTCCGATCCGCCTCATATTCTGGTGATGACGGCCACGCCGATACCAAGGACTCTTGCCATGACACTTTATGGTGACCTGGACTTTTCGGTGATCGACGAATTACCTCCTGGCCGCAAACCTAT
>DAONEL010000069.1:10380-14356 GCA_035403045.1 Bacteroidales bacterium | reverse complement strand
GGAAAACGTCCGTGGGAACTCAAATGCGATATTGCCCTGCCTTGTGCCACTCAGAACGAACTCGGAAAAGAAGATGCTGAGAACCTGGTAAAGAATGGCGTTATCTGCGTTGCTGAAGGTGCTAACATGCCTTCAACACCCGAAGCCATCGAAGTGTTCCAGGAAGCTAAGATTCTCTTCGCTCCCGGAAAAGCTGTGAATGCAGGCGGTGTTGCTACTTCGGGCCTCGAAATGAGCCAGAACAGCATGAAACTGAGCTGGGCTTCTACCGAAGTTGACCAGAGATTGCACCAGATCATGATCAACATCCACGAAAATTGTGTAAAATACGGTAAACAGCCCGACGGCTATGTAAACTATGTGAAAGGAGCCAATGTGGCTGGTTTCATGAAAGTTGCAAACGCCATGCTCGATCTTGGAGTACTATAAATTTCAGACTACTGTTTTACGTGAGAGGCTGTCATAAACTGGCAGCCTCTTTTTTTTAAATGAATGTATTGATTTTATGGCAGAAGAGATGCGGTTTTTAATAACAATTGCCCCGGATTGCCATCAGACCGAATGATTGTTTTCAAATGGTTGATTTTATGGCTTCTGTGAGGGTCCTTAAAATGTTATTTCATTCAAAATTAACTTATGATTAAGAGAAAATTAAGGCTGAAATGGCTCTCATTACAAATTAATATTTATATAAATAATTGGTAATAAACGATATGTAAAATTTTTAGCGGATATACTTAATAATATCTTAATATTGAATTAATCTAAGGCTAATACTCCCGAGCGTACTTTGTAAAAAAAAGAAGATGATGAAAAAGATGTTAATGTTTGTGCTGATTGTAATATCGGCAGCAGTTTACGGACAAAAGGTAAACTTCAAGATCAAAGGCAGTGATACGGTATTGCCCCTTACGCAAAAGGAAGCTGAAATATATTTGAAGAAGAATGCAGGATCGTCAATCATGGTTACGGGCGGCGGTTCGGGAGTGGGCATATCAGCGCTTATGAACGGCACAACGGATATTGCCCAGGCTTCGCGCAGCCTGAAACTCGATGAAAAGATGAAGCTGAATGATGCAGGAAAGTCTTTTATAGAAACCATCATAGCATACGATGCCCTGGCGGTGGTAGTAAATCCGGCAAACAAGGTTACAAAACTCACCCGTGAACAACTTGAAGCAATCTTTACCGGGAAAGTTAAAAACTGGAAAGAAGTAGGCGGTGATGATATGAAAATCGTGGTCTATTCGCGCGAGACCAGTTCAGGCACTTATGAGTTTTTTAAAGAGCATGTTCTCAACAAGAAGAATTTTGCTCCCTCGGCCCTGCTCATGCCGGCCACAGGTGCAATTGTTCAGAGTATAAGCCAAACCAAAGGTGCAATAGGTTATGTAGGCTTGGCCTATCTTGAAAAAACTGTCAAAGCAATTGACGTTTCATATGACAAAGGGAAAACATTCGTGAAACCTTCCGTTGAAACAGCCAAAAGCAAGAAGTATCCGGTCACGCGACCGCTGTATTATTATTACCTCAAATCGGTTGAGAGCAAGGTAAGCCCGTTTGTTAAATTTATACTTTCAGCTGAAGGGCAACAGATTGTGTCAAAAGAAGGTTATGTGCCTGTAAAATAAATTAATAGCACCTGGTTCCAGATAGTATTTGAAGCAATGCAATTAACCTCAGTGATAACTTTAAGATGAAAAGATTCCGCCGGATACTCGAAAAGTTTGTTGAAGGGATATTGCTTTCGAGCAGCACCATTACAAGCCTTACGGTAATACTCATCGTTCTTTTTCTCTTTCGTGAGGGGCTGGGCATATTTAACCGTTCACCGCTTGAGCATAACTTTATTATTGCTGTAAGCAAGCAAAACCCGGTTCAGGATTTGAGTTCCGACCAGCTTAAGGCTATCTTTAACCAGGATATTACCAACTGGTCGCAGGTGGGAGGGAAGAAAGACAGCATTATCCTGTTCACAATCAACGACATAACCAGCTATTTTACTGAAGAAGAACTAGGAGCTTCGCTCGAATTTCTGCCTCAGAAGCTTAACGAATTTATTATCGCTCATCCTGGTGCACTCATGCACATCAGCGACAAGAGCTTACCTGCTGATTTCCAGGGCCATACCATCCATGTTAAAAATATCTCAGTTAAGGATTTCCTTTTCGGCAAACAGTGGTATCCTACCAGTGAGCCAATTTCTAGTTTTGGTATCTGGCCGATGATTATCGGCACATTTCTGGTTACCATCGGCGCCTTGCTTATTGCATTGCCGCTGGGCCTGGCCACTGCACTTTTTCTTGCCGAAGTGGCTGATATCAGGCTGAGGAATATTGTAAAGCCACTGGTTGAGTTATTGGCCGGAATTCCTTCGGTTGTTTACGGCTTCTTCGGGCTTATTGTTATTGTTCCCATGGTACAATCGACCTTTAAACTTGATGTTGGTGAAACCGTGCTGGCCGGAAGCATTGTTCTGGGAATCATGGCCTTGCCAACGATTGTAACGATTGCTGAGGACGCTTTAAGAACTATACCCCGGTCATTGAAAGAGGCAAGCCTTGCATTGGGTGCTACCCGCTGGCAAACACTCAGGAGAGTAACAATTCCTTATGCCAAATCAGGTATTTCGGCTGCCATCATCCTGGGCATTGGCCGCGCTATCGGTGAAACCATGGCAGTTTTGATGGTTACCGGCAACGCTTCCAATGTGCCCCATTCGTTCCTGGTACCGGCCAGGACACTTCCGGCAACCATTGCCGCCGAACTGGGTGAAGCACCATTCGGAGGGTTGCATTTTAAAGCACTGTTTGCGCTTGGTATTGTATTGTTCCTGTTCACCATCATAATTAACCTTACGGTAGCTTACATCAGGAACAAGGAAAGAAAATAAGACAGGGGATGAAACGCAGAATCAACATACAGCCATGACCAGAAAACAATTAAGCCAGCATATCGCCTTCTCCGGTTTTACGATCATTAGTCTTGTGGTTGTCGGAATTCTCTTTGTTATTCTTGGATTTATCATTGTGAGAGGAGCATCCGTCATTAGCTGGGAATTTATCACCGGCATGCCTGAAGAAGGAATGACAAAAGGCGGGATTTTACCGGCCATTATTGGAACCGGGTGCCTTATTCTGGGCAGCATGATTTTTGCCTTTCCCATAGGTGTGCTTTCAGCCATTTACATGAACGAGTATCTTCCCGACAATTGGTTCAGGCGGTTCATAGATTTCATGACCAACAACCTGGCGGGTGTTCCGTCGATAGTATTCGGGCTTTTCGGGATGGCGCTCTTTGTAAACTACCTGGGCTTTGGCGATTCAATAATTGCCGGTTCGATGACGCTGGGTTTGCTCACGCTGCCGGTGATCATCCGTACAACCGAAGAAGCATTGAAGTCAGTCGATGACTCATTGCGTACAGGAAGCCTGGCGCTGGGAGCAACAAAACTTCAGACAATCCGCAAAGTCGTGCTGCCGGTTGCTTTCCCAAACATCATTACAGGGCTGATATTGTCAATTGGCAGGGTATCAGGAGAAACGGCGCCTATTCTTTTTACGGTCGCAGCCTATTTCCTGCCCAATCTGCCGCACAGCATTTACGACCAGGTAATGGCTTTGCCTTATCACCTGTATGTTTTGGCAACCAGCGGGACAAACATGGAGGAATCAAGGCCGATGGCTTACGGAACTGCTTTTGTGCTGATTGTAATCGTATTGCTGATGAACCTGCTGGCAAATTTCCTCAGGAAGGCACTGGGGAAGAAGGTGAAGATGTAAGCAATTGACAATTGACAATTGACAATTGACAATTGAAAATTGAAAATGGAGGATAGAGGATCGAGGTTAGAGAGTCGAAATAGAGGATAAAGCTTCTAAAATCAAGAGAATAGAATTAGAAAAGATAAGCCCTGCCAATTTTTACCAATAACCATTAACCAATCAACAAACCATTAACCAATAACCATTAACCA
>DAONEL010000069.1:3995-10280 GCA_035403045.1 Bacteroidales bacterium | reverse complement strand
TTTTACCAATAACCATTAACCAATCAACAAACCATTAACCAATAACCATTAACCATTAACCATTAACCATTAACCAATAACCAATAACCATTAACTCTTAACCCTGATCCCCAACACCTTAAACAATAAACTTTAAACCAGAAACTTGAAACTACAAAAATGATACAGGCTGAAGCCAAAAATGTAAACTTCTATTACGGTGATTTTCAGGCGTTGAAAGACATCAGCATGACTTTTGAGCCGAGCAGTGTTACGGCGCTTATCGGGCCGTCAGGATGCGGGAAATCTACCTTCCTGCGACTTTTTAACCGTATGAACGAACTTATCGGAAACACCCGGCTTGAAGGCCTGGTAAGTGTTGACGGGAAAAATATCTATGATAAAGATGTGCAGGTTGATGAGATCCGCAAGAGAATAGGCATGGTTTTTCAGAAGCCAAACCCATTTCCGAAATCCATTTTTGAGAATGTGGCTTATGGGCTGAGGGTGAATGGCATAAATAAAAAATCTGTCTTAGACGAGGTGGTGGAATCCTCACTCAGAAAGGCCGCTCTTTGGGAAGAAGTAAAAGACAACCTCAAGAAATCGGCCATGGCGCTTTCAGGTGGCCAGCAGCAGCGGCTTTGTATTGCCAGGGCGCTGGCTGTTGAGCCACATCTGCTGCTGATGGACGAACCCGCTTCAGCGCTTGATCCAATCTCCACTGCAAAGGTTGAAGACCTCATTTTTGAACTCAAACAACAGTACACGATCATCATTGTTACGCACAACCTTCAGCAGGCGGGACGAATAAGCGATTACACCGGTTTCTTTTATTTAGGCTCGCTTATTGAGCACGATAAAACGCAGAAAATGTTCCTGAACCCGGCAGATGAGCGAACCCAGAGTTACATTACAGGTCGTTTCGGCTGAGAAATGCATTTATATATCCCTTATAAAACAGTAAAACATGAGCGAAATATTAGAAAGAGCTTTAGATCAGTTGCGAACTGATGTCATCCAGATGTGGAGCCTTGTGATAGGCCAGATGGAAAAATCGCGGCTTGCAGTGCTTGAATCCAACAAGAGCCTTGCAAAAGAAGTCCGTTTGAATGAAAAGAGGGTTGACGCATACGAACTCAAGATCGACATGGACAGTGAGAATATCCTGATGCTCAAAAACCCGCTGGCCGTTGATATGCGGTTCGTGATATCCGTGCTGAAGATCAACTACAATCTTGAGCGCATTGGCGATTACGCTAATACCATTGCCAAGATAGCCGAGAAGTATGAAGAACCCTGGAGCGAAGAATCAGTTCGCATCACGCATATTCCCGAAATGTATTTTGTGGTTCAGTCCATGTTGCAGGACTCTCTCACAGCGTTCGAGAACCAGGATAAAGAATTGGCAATGAGTCTTTTCAAGCTCGACACAAAGCTTGATAAGTACCATAATGAGGCTGGTGAAGCCATTGCAAGCCTCATTAAACAGGATACCGAAAAGGTGGCCGATTATCTCGATGCGTTCACTGTGATTAAAAAGCTGGAACGTGCCGGTGACCATATTCTCAATATCGGCGAGGAACTCGTTTTCCTTATCGAAGCCATTGTGATCAAGCATAATAAGCTCAACAAGAAGAAGTAATCATCAAAAAACATGCGGCCCCGATGGATAATGATTCTTTTGTAATTCTGCTGGTTGATGATGAGGAAGATATCCTCGACTTTGTCGGTT
The DNA here is from genome assembly GCA_035403045.1 of Bacteroidales bacterium. Lineage (GTDB taxonomy): Bacteria > Bacteroidota > Bacteroidia > Bacteroidales > UBA4417 > UBA4417. The sequence continues at coordinate 8,566 of DAONEL010000069.1, read as the reverse complement.
ACAACCTCCGTAAGGAAGGATATACTGTACATACCGCTACTAACGGCCGTGATGCGATCAGCCTTGCCTTAAAAATAAACCCACACCTGATACTCCTCGATGTCATGATGCCTGAAATGGACGGTGTGGAAACCTGCCGTGAACTCAAGCGCACCAAGGCTTTGGATGAGACCATCATTGTGTTTTTTACCGCGCGCAGCGAAGATTTTACCCAAATACTGAGCCTCGATGCCGGCGGCGACGATTACATCACAAAGCCTATAAAGCCTGCTTTGCTTGTAAGTAAGGTGAATTCGCTGCTCAGGCGGCACAAGGTGGTAAAGCAGGTATCAAAGGTTTACCAGGCCGGCGACCTTATCATCGACAAGGAGAAATACCTGGTTTTTAAGGATGGCAGGGAAATACAACTTGCCCGCAAGGAATTTGAACTCCTTAACCTGCTGGCTTCAAGGCCTGACAGGGTTTATACGCGTGATGAAATTCTGAACCAGGTTTGGGATGATGATGTAGTGGTTGGTGAGCGGACCATCGATGTTCACATCAGGAAAATCCGTGAAAAAACCGGCAGCGATCATATTCGTACACTTAAAGGAGTAGGTTATAAATTTGTAAAATAATGAAATCGTCGAATCCCGGAATATTGGCCCTTGTTTTATCGGCGGTGCTTTCGCTGATGTCGGGACTGGCGTACTGGATTTCGGCTGCGGTTTACGGAATGCATGTAAGCTGGTATTTTATTGCCATTCCGGAAGTTTTACTCTTTTTCATTCAATACCTGGTCATTAAGTACTTTTTGCAAACGTTCATTTACGAGAAGATCAAACTTATTTATAAAACCATCCATAATCTCAAACTCTCCAGGGAGGAAAAAAAGGATCCTTTCACAGTCACCCGGGGCAATGTGCTTGAATCGGTCAGGGCTGAAGTTACTGACTGGGCCAATGCCCGTAACCAGGAAATTGATGACCTGAAGCAGCAGGAAACTTATCGCAGGGAGTTTCTCGCCAATGTGTCGCATGAGTTGAAAACGCCGCTTTTTAACATACAAGGTTTTACTCTTACTCTGCTGGATGGCGGACTTGAAGATCATGACATAAATCTCGACTACCTGCAGAAGGTGCAGAAAAACACCGACAGAATGATCACGATCGTCAACGATCTTGAAGTGATAAGCAGGCTTGAATCGGGAGAGGCAAAACCGGAGATGACAAAGTTCGACATGGTGGCTCTCACACGCGATGTGTTTGAATTTCTTGAACCCAAGGCAAAAGCAAAAGAAATCAGCCTCTTGTTTGGATCTGAAAACCATATCCCCAGGTTTGTGCTTGCCGACAAGGACAAAATCCGCCAGGTGCTGGTTAATCTCCTGGAGAATTCGATCAAGTACGGGTGTGAAAAGGGCAGGACCAAGGTAAGTTTTTATGATATGGATGAAAACCTGCTCGTTGAAGTGTCAGACAATGGCATAGGTATTGAAGATCAACATCTTCCGAGGCTTTTTGAACGCTTTTACCGGGTTGATAAGCACCGTTCACGGAGCGGTGGCGGTTCCGGGCTGGGACTTGCCATTGTTAAACACATCATCGAAGCGCATGAGCAAACCATTAATGTGCGCAGCGCTCCCGGTGTTGGTTCCACATTTTCGTTCACACTCAGGATTTCCCGTTAATTTCAGATTTTATAGCGTTATACAACCGGCATTCGTTAAAGTGCTTTGATTTATCTTTGGCACACTCAACACTATCAGATGCGCAAAGCATTCAATACAGCGGTAATATTATTCTTCGCCTTTCTCCATGCCGGTGCGCAGGATACCTTGTACGATCAGTACCGGGTTAACTCTGTATATATCACCATTTCACCTGATTCGCTGCATGCCATCATGGCTGATGTATATTCAAAACATTATTACAAGGCGACCTTTGTATATGATTACGGCTCTGGTTCCGACACCGTTTACGATGCCGGTTTCAGACTGAGAGGCAACACTTCGCGCCTGTCGCAGAAGAAATCCTTCAAGGTAAGTTTCAACGAATATTCTCCCGGCCGACGGTTTATGGGTGTTAAGAAGCTCAATCTCAACGGGCAGCACAATGACCCGACGTTAATCAGGGAAAAACTGTTTTACGATATCTGGAACAGGGCTGGAATGCCGCCACGCAGGGCATCATTTGTCAGGGTTTACATAAATGGTTCGTATTACGGATTGTACACCAATATTGAGGAATATGACAAAGCCTGGCTAACCCGTGTTTATAATGAAAACGACGGTAATTTATACAAATGTACTTATCCTGCCAGCCTGGTTTACCTGGGCGCTGACCAGCAAACATACAAGGATATCATCAACAGCCCTGAAACCGGTGACCGGGCCTATGACCTTCAAACAAATGAAAGCCTTGATGATTATTCTGACCTTGTTTCGCTCATCACATTGCTTGACCAGGATGCTGACACTTCATTTGCGAGAAAGATAAAAGAAAAGATTGCTGTTGCCGGCGTGCTGAAAGCTTTTACCATCGATATCGCAACAGGGAACTGGGACGATTACAGTTTCCTGAAAAACAATTATTTCCTCTATGATCACGCACAGTCAGGATATTTCTCTTTCATCACTTTCGATACTGACAATACTTTTGGAGTTGACTGGTTCGGCATCGACTGGGCAACACGCAACTGCCTGAACTGGTATCACCCGTCAGAGCCCAGGCCATTGATTACCAAGTTGATGCAGGTTCCGGCCTATTATGATATGTTCAGGATGTACCTCGATACCATTGTTCATAATTACACCTTCCCTGATTCCATATTCCCGCATATTGATTCACTCAGGTCGCTCATCGAAGATGCTGCCATTGAGGACACTTACCGCACACTGGACTATGGTTACACGGTTCAGGATTTTTACGACGGTTTTACTAAAACAGTCGACAGTCATACTCCCTATGGCATAAAGCCCTTCCTGGAAACACGCTATCAGAAAATTATTGAACAACTGCATCCCTCTTCAAATCCTGAGACTGACAAATCTGCAGTGCTTGTATTTCCAAATCCGGCTATCGATAAAATAAAAATTCACACTGAAAAAGAAGTCTTATCCGAGCTATCACTCATTGATTCCAAGGGTGTCGAGGTTGTAAAAATCCATGGCGGGCCAGATGTGCTGATAGATGTTTCGGGCTTGCCAAGAGGTATTTACATTCTGAAATGGCAACAAGCAGAGATGAGAGGGATCAGGAAAGTCATTCTTCAATAATACTGACATAAATCTGCCGGGTTAACCTGCCTCAAAACTTATCCACAAGCGGTGAAGGCTTTGCTGTAATTCGTTAATTTTGCCAGTTGTTGCGCATCATTGAGGTATATAATGCAGTTTGTAAATCCGCTTTTTCTTTTTGGCCTGCTTGCGATATCGGTTCCGGTAATTATTCACCTGTTTAATTTCCGGAAGTACCGAAAAGTTTACTTTACCAATGTGAGGTTCCTGCAGGAGATCAGGCAGGAGACCCAGAAGCGCTCACAACTGCGGCACCTCATTATCCTGGCATTGCGCATCCTTGCCATCGCGGCTTTGGTATTTGCATTTGCCCAGCCGTACATCCCGGTTTCAAAAAACAGCAAACCTGTTGCTGCCTTCAATACAGTGAGCATATTTGTCGACAATTCGTTCAGTATGGAGGCTATGGGAAGCAACGGCTCACTCTTCGAGGAATCACGCCGTAAGGCAAGAGAAATTGTGGCTGCCTATAAGGCATCTGACCGTTTTCAATTGCTCACCAACGATTTTGAAGGAAAACACCAGCGGCTGGTCACCAAAGAAGAATTCCTGCTCATGCTTGATGAACTCAAAGTATCGGCTTCGGTAAGAAACCTCTCAGAGATCGTCAGCCGCCAGGATGATATTTTAAAAACTTCGGGGCAGGGTGCAAGAACGGCTTACATTATTTCCGATTTCCAGAAATCAGTGTTTGGCAATTATTCCGGTGGCACCGATGACGGCATTCAGCGGTTTCTCCTGCCGCTTAAAGCAAATACACAGGGCAACGTATATGTTGATACCTGCTGGTTTGATTTGCCTTTGCAGCAGACCGGGCAGACATCGCTGCTCAACGCCAGGATATTGAACAAGTCGGAAAGCAAACTGGAAAAGATCCCGGTAAAAGTTTCAGTAAACGGAACGCAGAAAGCCATTGCTACGGTTGATCTTGAAGCCGGCGGAACAGCCACTGTGAGCATCCCTTTCACTATCTACGAGCCGGGAATTCAGCAGGCGGTGGTTGAAGTGACTGATTACCCGGTGACTTACGATGATAAGTTTTACCTTTCGTTCGATGTTACTGCATCCATCAAGGTGCTCACCATCAATGCACGGCAAACAAGCCGGTACCTGGATGCACTTTTCAGCCAGGATTCCACCATACTGATGAAAAATGTGGATGAAAAGGCACTGGACTACAGTAGTCTGCAGAATTACAGCCTTCTCATCCTCAACGAACTCAGCTCGGTATCGTCGGGGCTGGCAGAGGAACTGAAACGGTACATCACCAGTGGTGGAGCCATTGTCATTTTTC
>DAONEL010000069.1:0-3895 GCA_035403045.1 Bacteroidales bacterium | reverse complement strand
CTGGCAGAGGAACTGAAACGGTACATCACCAGTGGTGGAGCCATTGTCATTTTTCCGGCACCGGATGCTTCACCCGATATATACAATAGCCTGCTTTCTTCAATTGGTTGCCCGGTTTATATGGCGCCTGACACAGCCGATACCAGGGTGACAACAATCAATGAGGCGGACCCCGTGTTCCGCAATGTTTTTGAGAAACAGCCCGGTGAGAAACCCCAGAACACTGATTTGCCGGTTGTTTCGAAGTATTTCCCTATAGCTTCCAAGGCTGTGAGTTTATCGGTCCCGGTGATGAAAATGCTCAACGGACGCGATTTTCTTACCGTGACAACCTCGGGCAGCGGCAAAGTTTACCAGTTTGCAGTTCCGCTGCAGGATGCTTTCAGTAATTTTCAGCGGCAGGCATTGTTTGTTCCCGCGCTTTACAACATAGCCCTCAACAGCCGCGCTCCGGCAATATTATACTCAATAATCGGCAAAGATGATGCAATCTGGCTGAATACGCCCTACCCGGCTGGCGAGCAGGTACTTAAACTCAAATCTATAACCGGCAACTTCGAGGTGATCCCTGAAATTCACAGGATGGGCAACGGGATAAATATTTTCGAAAGAGGACAGGTGAAATCAGCGGGCAACTATCAGCTTTTTGCAGGAACCAATGCTGTGGCCGGACTTTCATTCAATTACAACCGCAACGAAAGCGATCTTGACTGCCTTGGCAAAGACGAGCTGAAAGATTTGGTGGATAAGGCTAAGATGCCGGGAATGAACATTCTTGAGACTGCTAACAAGCCTGTTAACCAGTTGCTTGACGAAATTAATCACGGCATTTCGTTATGGAAATGGTTTGTTGTCATGGCGCTGGTTTGTTTGCTGGCTGAAGCAATTCTGTTGCGGACTGAAAAAAAGTAGAAAAATCTGACCCTTAAAATAATTACTTTAAGGAACTTTATATCCTCATTAAAAACCCGATGGAAGAGAAGGAAGATATACTCGACGGAGAAGAAAATGAACTCAATGGTGACCAGGAAGGTGAGCCTGCTGATCTGCCTGTTGATGATGAGTCGCCGGTTGGAGACCTTTACCGGACGAAGCATCTTTCGGGTATGTACCAGAGCTGGTTTCTCGATTATGCCTCATATGTAATCCTGGAACGTGCTGTACCCGAAGTGCTTGACGGACTGAAACCGGTTCAGCGCAGGATACTGCATGCAATGTATGAACTGGAAGACGGCAGGTACAACAAGGTTGCCAATATAATCGGTACCACCATGAAGTATCATCCGCACGGCGATGCTTCCATTGGTGATGCCATTGTTCAGCTCGGGCAGAAAGATCTGCTTATCGATACCCAGGGAAACTGGGGTAACATACTTACCGGCGACAGTGCCGCGGCTCCCAGGTACATTGAGGCGCGGCTGTCGAAGTTTGCCCTTGATGTGGCATTTAATCCGAAAACAACAACCTGGAAAGCCTCATACGACGGGCGAAACAAAGAGCCTGTATGTTTGCCGGTGAAGTTCCCGCTCCTGCTTGCGCAAGGTGTCGAAGGGATTGCTGTTGGCCTGGCAAGCAAGCTTTTACCACACAACTTCAATGAGTTGATTGATGCTTCCATTGCCGTATTAAAGGGAGAAGAATTCACCATTCTGCCTGACTTTCCAACGGGCGGCCTGGCTGACTTCTCAAGATACAACGACGGCTTCCGTGGTGGTAAAGTGCGAATCAGGGCCAGAATCAACCAGCTGGACAAGAAAACCCTCGTTATCACTGAGATTCCGTGGGGTACCACCACCGGCGACCTTATTGATTCAATCATAGCAGCCAATGAAAAGGGAAAGATCAAGATCAGGAAAATAGATGATAATACGGCGCAAAATGTTGAAATACTGATACATCTGCAGCCTGGTGTGTCGCCTGATCAAACGATTGACGCACTGTATGCCTTCAGCGACTGCGAACGCAGCGAGTCGCCGAATGCATGCGTTATTATGAACAGTAAGCCGCATTTCTGCGGTGTGAGTGAAATACTCAGGATTTCGACCCAGCAAACCGTTAATCTGTTAAAAGCAGAGCTCCAGATACACCTGGATGAACTCATGGAGAAAGTGTTTTTCAACACATTGCTCAAGATTTTCATCAGGGAAGGAATGTATAAGAATCCGAAATACGAGAATGCTGCATCTGCTGATATCGTTTTTAAAGAGCTCGATACAATGTTCGAGCCGTTTTACCCGGAGTTTTACCGGCCTATTGAGGAAGAAGACTATAAGCGCCTGATAGAGAAACCCATGAGCAGCATTACCCGGTTCGACCTGAAGAAGGCGGATGATACGCTCAAATCGCTCAATGATGAAATGGCTAAGGTAAAGCATCACCTGGCACACCTCATTGAATATGCCATTGATTATTACCTGGAAATCAAGCGCAAGTATGGTGCAAACCGTCAGCGAAAGACTGAAATCAGGAGTTTTGAAGCCATTGAAGCCGCCGCGGTAGCTGCTGCCACTCAGAAATTGTATGTCAGCCGCGAAGAAGGTTTTGCCGGCACATCGTTAAAAAAGGATGAATACGTTTGCGACTGCTCTGATATCGACGATATAATTGTTTTCAGGCAGGACGGTACATTTATCGTTACAAAGGTTGCTGACAAGGTTTTTGTAGGGAAGAACATTATCCACATCGACGTGTTCAAGAAAAACGATGACCGCACGGTATATAATCTGGCATACCAGGACGGGCGTTTGGGGGCTGTTTATGTAAAGCGTTTTTCGGTTACCGGCATCACGCGTGACAAGGAGTATAACCTCACCAAGGGAGCAAAAGGATCGTCGGTGCTGTATTTCACTGCAAATCCCAATGGCGAATCGGAGGTGATAAGGGTATCACTGAAGCCAAAACCACGCCTGAAAAAGCTGCAATTCGATTTTGATCTCGCTACCATAGCCATTAAAGGAAGGGGGTCGCAGGGAAATATCCTGTCGAAGAATCCGGTCCGAAAGATAGTTCAGGCCGAGAAAGGTTTATCGACACTGAGCGCCCGCGACATATGGTACGATGACACCGTGATGCGCCTCAATACCGATCAGCGCGGCAAGTACCTGGGCGCTTTCAAGGAAGACGATAAAATTCTGACGATCATGAAATCAGGCTACTATCGCCTGATGAATTTCGACCTTTCCAATCATTTTGAAGAGGATATGATCGTGATTGAAAGGCTGAATCCCCGCAAGCCTGTTACCTGCGTGTATTTTAATCCGGCCAAAGGCCATTATTTCGTAAAGCGGTTCCTGGTTGAGCTTACCGATAAAAAAGTATACTTTGTCCCTGATGAGGAAGGTAATACGCTGCACCTGGTTTCAACCGATTACCGCCCCGTATTACAGGTAGATTATAACAACGAGGGGGTCAAAAAACCTGTTGATAACCAGTCTGTTGAGGTGGATATTTTCATCGAAGTGATGGGGATAAAGGCCAAAGGAAAACGGCTGTCGGGATCGCTGGTCGAAAATGCCTACTGGTTAGAATCATTGCCCTTCGAAGAGCCTGCAGTTGAAGAAACAGCTGAAAATGAAGAAGAAGGTGAACCGGAGGAAGAAGAAGTAAATGAGGAAGCTGCTGAGGATGCTGCCGTCGCTGATGATCAGGAACCGGAGAAACCTGAAGTTGAAAAGACATCAGAAGATACCGGGACCGAAAAAGATAAAAACTCTTCCCACGACACTGACGATGGCCTGGGAGTGCAAATGACTTTGTTTTAGCAATGGACAATTGAAAATTGACAATGGACAATGGACAATGGACAATTGACAACCCGCCTGCCTGGCGCTGGCACGTGTGTGAGGGGCAGGTGGACAATTGAAAATTGATCCCGATAGCTATCGGGATTGAAAAT
>DAONEL010000068.1:10282-14905 GCA_035403045.1 Bacteroidales bacterium | reverse complement strand
TACACTAAATGGCGTTTCTACAAGGATTACTGGCTGTTTAAATATATGGGGCTGCAGAACCTGTGGCGTACATTCAGGGTTTACGACAGCTGCAACGGTTGCAGTATATGTGCTAAAATCTGCCCCACAGGCAGCATTCAGATGAGCGGCAGGAAGCCGGCCTGGACTTCAACCTGCGAACAATGTATGAGATGCGTAAACTTTTGCCCAAATGAATCGATATACCAAACGATGGGAGGCGACACTAAAGGGAAAAACAGGTACCATGAACCGGGCTTTAATCCGGGGATAAGAATCAGGCAGAAGGAATAAATAATGCTTCTCCGCTGGGGCGGGGGGGGCTTGAATCTGGAAAGAAGAATTTAATGATTTGAAGATTTGATAATTTGAGGATTTGGGAATTTGAAAATTTGAAAATTAGGAAATGGGGAAATGGGGAATCTGGAATCTGGAAAGAAGAAACTGTGTCGCAGGCATCCCTTTTAAAAAACTGGAGACCTGAAACTTGAGACTTCAAACCCGAAACCCGAAACCCTTCAAACTTTCAAACTCTCAAACTCTCAAACTTTCAAACTTTCAAACTCTCATACAGTCAACCATTGAACCTTCGTTGGCACGCGTCTTTTCTTCAGACGAGGGCTCTGATATTTCAATCGGCTGTAGGAGAGCAGCACTGAACAATTATTCCGGTAACCGTCGCGGTATAAATTTTAAGGAATGATACTAATTCCCGGATCGGCAAAGCCGAATTATGGTAATATTCAAATTTCGTCGGATGTTTGCGGCTTTCCGGTCACCTTCAGTACAAAAAAATCGTACTTTTATTCATTACTAATTTAATGCAAACCGCCACTGCCTTCACGACTTGAATTCACGAAGATCATACATTATTATCATTTTGCTTTCAGTTACTATAGGGTGTATCATTCCCTTTAGTGCCCGATCTGAAGACAGACTTTCCAAACGGAAAAAAGATGTTGTGGCGCAGGTTGATACACTGAAACTGCACCCTGAAAAGATTGTCCTCAACATGAGAAGCCGTGATTATCAGCGGGATTCCCTCAACCGCTATTGTAACGACATTATTCATCAGTATAACCGTGATGCCACGTTGCTTAACCGCTGGCAAAAAATCGCCTGGCTATATGAGATAGGGCTTGTGCAGTCAGCACTTGACCTGAATGACCAATCCATCAAAACGCTGGAGACAGCAGTGGCACTTACTGATCAGCAGAAACTACCCAAAGTGTATGCCCGACTGATGTTCGAACTGGCATTTTGCTACAGGCAAAGCAGCCTTTTTTCGAAGTCGAACGATCTTTTCACCATTGTTCTTAATTTGCCTGCCTTGCGCTATGATACTGCCGAACAGATACATTGTACCTACTTCATGGCCGATAACTATGAGAGCCTGGGAGAATACCAGAAAGCGATAGAGTTATGCCAGAAGTTGTACCGTTATTCGCTTCGAAAAGGCAATTATGCCAATGCTTCCTATAACCTTATCCAAACAGGCCGCATGGCATCTTTTCTCGAAAACGATACTTCGTGGCTGGAGTATTATCATCTGGCCAATACCATGGCTAAAAAAACGGGCATCGGTCGCCAGATCGGAAATAACCTGGTAAGCACCGGCTATGCATACAACAATGAGGGTTACACCACCAAAGCCATGCAATATTTCAAAGCCGGTGAAAGCTATGCTTCCGATTTTCCACCCCGTGAACATCTTTACTGCCTCGCCGGGTTATGCAGTGCCTGCCTTAATACCGACAGCATTGTACAGGCTTTTGCATATGCACGTAAATCAATGAGCATTGCCAAATCAATACAAGGTTACCAATGGATGGCAGATGCCTGCGCCGTGATGGCTGATTGTTATTCGAAGTCGGGAAATTCTGATTCGGCTGCATATTACCTGAAAGAAGCTGTGAGATCGGGAATGAAAGCCGGAAACAGGGAAGTTCTCAGTAACCTGTTTAAAAAGTTGTCAGAGATAAGCGTTTCAGGAGGCAATTACGCAGAAGCGCTGAAATACCTCGATTCATCCTATAACGAATATAAGGATTTTATCACAGCAAATAATAACGATAAGCTTGCCAGGTTCCGTATACAGTCGGATTACTATATTCATAAAGCGCAGATATCTGAACTTATTTCGAAGAACATTGCTGAAAAGGCAAATCGCAACCGGCTTATTATGCTGGTAATTGCCATTACGGCCATACTTGCACTCACAGTTCTGTTCCTGGTACTCAGGCATAGGCAGTTGATACGTCTGAAAGAGTCCTGGGTGGGACTGGTTAAGAAAAACATCGAACTTGACCAGGTGAACACTCGCCTGGAAGCGTTTGCATTAAAGCCTGTGCGGAAGTCAAAGATTGAAACCATCAAAGATGAAGAAATCATCCTGGCAAAGCTCAGGAAATCATTGCAGGCTGACAGTATTATTTCGGACCCTGATCTTTCACTCAAATCGCTGGCCGATGAACTGGGAACAAATACAGCTTACCTTTCGGCTATCATAAACAAGCATTTTGATCGTAATTTCAGGAGTCTTATCAACAAATGCAGGGTTGATAAAGCGCGCAGGATGCTTGTTTCGGAAGAATATAGCCACTACAGCATGGATGGTATAGCCGCTGAATCAGGGTTTAAGTCCAGGTCGGGCTTTTACCTCGCATTCAAAGCAGTTACAGGGCTCAACCCCACCCATTACCTTGATAGTTACCGGTTAGCAGTCGTGCAACCTGAACCTGAACCAGAATCTGAAAATTACTGATATACTACTTCCAAAATCAGATTTTTTCCTTTCTCCGCACATTGTATTCCCTCCACCTGGGGACCGGCAATCTGTCCGCATTTATAAACCGCGACAGGCAAATGTTGCGCAACCGGTGAATAGCGGTTTCCTTTGCTGTACCAATAAAAAATTACTCTAAACAAATCTAAAACCATGAAGACAAAACTCATCAGCCTTTCCATTGCAATATTTTTTGCAATGCTCATCACTGGATGCGGCGGAGCCGGCAGTAGTTCCGTCAACAACGAAATTCTGAACAAGCTTCCTTCCATTGCTAAAGATTATGATGGAAGAATAAAAGCAAAAGAAAAAGAGATCAATGAATGTACCGATATGGAAAAGGTCTTCAAACTCGAAAAGGAAGTGAAGTTGCTCAAGGAAGAATGGGAAACTAAAATCAAGGAAAGCAATGCTTCCAACCCGGTGAATAAATCAGTTCCATATGATGCCCTTGCTGATGCACCCTTCCAGGTAAGCCAGGTTACCATTGATCCGGCTAAAGTCTATAAATCAAACGTCACCCTTGTATTTGATGTTTCTATCCCAACAGATATTAAGAACGAATACGGAATGATCGAGAAAAACCTGTTTATCTATTACCTGGCGCTCGACAAATCAGGAAACGAGATCCCCGGAGTTGTTTCGGTGGCAGCCAGTACTAATAGGGTGGAACTCAAATCAGGAACCAAACCAGTGGTCACAGGACAATTGGGGCCACTCTCAAAGCTCGAAAACTTTGCCAGACTCAAACTTATCAGCAGGGAAGAATATGATCAAAAGAAAAAGTAAAATGCAGTATAACAATTTATTAGCGTTGAAGATGAAAGAACTATTAAAAATTGTATTGTTAAACATCCTGTTCCTGTTTCTGCTTGCAGCCGGCGGCACACTCAAAGCGCAGGAAGATGTGAAAATAGGCAAACAGGTATGGATGCAAGAAAACCTGTCTGTTAGAGTTTTCCGCAATGGCGATCTCATTCCGGTGGTCGATGACAATAAAGCCTGGCAAAATGCTAAAATCACCAAAACTCCTGCCATGTGTATCTACGAAACAAATGGTGAGTTGGGTAATAAGTATGGAATGCTGTATAACTGGTATGCCGTAATTGATAACCGTGGCCTGGCTCCCGAAGGCTGGCATATTCCCACCGACAGCGAATGGCAGACAATGATTGATTTCCTGGGAACGGAGGATTTAGCCGGTGAAAAACTAAAGAGCACCTCAGGTTGGAATGATTTCCCTGACAAGAAAAACAACGGCACCAACAGCAGCGGATTTGGCGCTTTGCCTGGCGGTATGCGAAACTGGGCAGGCAGGTATCTGCACATTGGAAATACTGGAGCATGGTGGACCGTTTCCGAAAAGGACGAAACTTCGGCATGGATACGCAGTTTGTCCAACGACACCGGTAAGCTGGTAAGTCACCAGGCTTTCCCAAAGGCAACCGGCCTCTCGGTTCGCTGTGTCAAGGACTGAATCAGCGCTTTATGCTGCTGTCACTTTTCTATTGATAAAAATGTATTCACTTTCAGGAAGCTGCTTTAGCTTGTGGGCAGCTTCCTTTCGTTGGCGCGCATCTTTCCTTCATACGTCTGCCCTGATTTCTCATTTCGTTGCTGGGCAGGGAGGAGCACTGCGCTAAAAACCGGTGGTCGTCGCAGGGAAAGCTGAAAACGGACAAAAAATGCCAAAAGCTGGCAATAATGCTCATACTTTGCTTCGGCTCAAGAACGTATCTTAGCAATATTACCTGTGACCAAACAAACCATTTGTTATGAAAATATTCAGGAACAGCTTACCGGCCATATTTGTTATCAGC
>DAONEL010000068.1:0-10182 GCA_035403045.1 Bacteroidales bacterium | reverse complement strand
TACCTCGAAAACCCTGAATTCGCCCTGCAATGTGTCACCAATGTGGTGGAAGGCGCCATTAAAAACGGTGTGTATGTGATCATTGACTTTCACAGCCATAAGATGCACACCGAAGAAGCGGTGAAGTTCTTTGAACTCATGGCCGGCAGGTACAAGGATTGCCCCAATGTGATCTACGAGATATGGAACGAGCCCGACTATTATACCTGGCCCGAAGTGAAAGAATATTCCGAGAGAGTGATCGGTGCCATCCGGGCAATTGATAAGGATAATATCATACTGGTGGGTTCCCCGCACTGGGACCAGGACCTGGATGCTGTGGCTGCCGATCCCATCAAAGGGCAGGCCAACATCATGTACACCATGCACTTTTACGCCGGCACACACAAGCAATGGCTCCGCGACCGCACGGATGCCGCCATTGAGAAAGGAATTCCTGTGTTTGTTTCGGAATGTGCAGGCATGGAAGCTTCAGGCAATGGTCCTATCGACGAAGCCGAATGGAAAGCATTCATTGATTGGATGGAAAACCGCAAAATAAGCTGGGTTGTATGGTCGATCTCCGACAAGGATGAAACATGCTCCATGATCATCCCCAGGGCCGCATCCACCGGCAACTGGACCGACGACCTGCTGAAAAAGTGGGGGAAGATCACCCGCCAGACGATAAGGGAAAGGCAGGGGAAATAATACGGACTGTGAAGCCACGTGCAAACCACCAGGATTTCCGATTTGTACATTTATCTGACTGAACATTCCTTTCAACAACACATTGTTTTACAAATAACTCAGGAGCCATTATTTCCCTGGAATGCATCCGGAGCATTTGTACCGAAAAAACAAACGGCACTCAGTAATTGTTAGTTACGGGTGAAGGTCCAATATTCATTTAAACCTGTTACAGTATCAGAACTCATCTCGGTTGATAATCCTGAAAATATTCCGCCTGCCTACCAACACACTCCTGTTGGTTTATTGCTTGAATATCATAATCTCGGCCGGAATTTTGAAACCTGCAATTCGGCGCAACTCCTGGTAGGCATGTGCATGGATAACAGGAAGCATCTCATCATTCCTGATAATTTTGCATATATTATTCGTTCAGGGGGAGCTAACCTGAGGTATAGCGAATTCAAAGTCTCATACGCCATTGCCGTGGGAAAAGTTTCACATATTGCCTTGATTGGCCATAACCATTGTGGTATGGTTAACCTGGCTGCACGTAAACAGGATTTCATCAACGGACTCACAACAGTTGCCGGCTGGGAACCAATGAAAGCAGAAGAACATTTTATGCAATATGCGCCCCTGTTCGAAATCGGCAATGAAACCGATTTCATCCTTGCCGAAGCAAGACGTCTCAGGCTGAAGTATCCGAAGGTTAAAGTAGCACCACTCTACTATAGAGTTGAAGATAACAGGATTTATTTCATCAGCGAAGAGTGAGAAAAGAAATCACACATTCTGAACAGATACATACAATTATTTTTCAGCAGCTTTGACTTGATTTAATATATCGTTCATCATTTCAATTTGTAACTTCTGAATTTCAAGCAGTTCCTGTTGCTGGTCCATCACGAAATGATCAATTTTTTCGTGCAGTGTCCTTATTTCCAGCTCCGACTTCAGGTTGATCATGTAATCATTTTTGGCTCTTTCGCGGTCTTTCTCTTCCTGCCGGTTCTGGCTCATCATAATCACCGGGGCTTGTATCGATGCTAAACAAGAGAGGATAAGGTTCAGCAGTATGAAAGGGTAGGGGTCGAAACCCCTGTTGGCAAGCCAGTAAATGTTGATGAGAATCCAAACCATGATAAACAAGCCAAAGGAGATAATGAAGGTCCAGCTTCCGCCGAAAGTGGCTACTTTATCAGCTACTCTCTGGCCAGGGGTAAGCGCTTGTTTATCGTCACCATCGAGTTTATCGGTGAGTGTGGCGTTTGAAGTGAGAGAATTCAGCACGGTTTTCTCAAGTTCGTTCAGTTCACCGACCTCGCGGGTAAGGTATTCGGTAATATACCGCTCCCTGTAATTGTTCAGCTCGCTCACTGAAACATAGCTGTTGTGGCTGATATTAGGGAAATCCTTCTGCATCATGTGAAGTAACGAATGCCGGATTGTTTTTGCCGACACCCTCTCCGATTCGGGGAATTGCTGTTTCGACAAATCGCTGATGAATGTTTCCATATTGGTGAATTTATCTCTTTGGTTTCTCAATATTTTCCTCTTCAATCAAACTTTGACGAAGATCGAAAAGTTCCCATTTCTTCGAAAGTGTTTCATGCTGGTGTTTTCTCAGCAGCTCAATAAAATCCTTTACTCCAACGGGTTCATTGCCATTGGCATGTATCAGCACTATACTGCCGTTGCCGGGCGTTTGGCCTTTGGCAAGCCAGGCATCGCTGCCAACCGGAATGAGGCCAAAACCGAGAATTTTATCATATACTGCTTTGTCGGAGACAAGCCCGGGGAACCTGAAAAATACCGAGGGAAGCAATCCCCGTTCAAGCAGGGCCGCTTCGGTTTTGAGCACTTCCGCGTTAATATCGGTACCCGGTTCAAGCATGAAATTTTCCCTGAGCGGGGCGTTCTTCGACACATAGTGGTTATAGGTATGATTTATCCACGTGATATCAAGAGTCTTTGTCTTTTGCAAACTGTCGAGCCAGCGCAGGTCTTCTGCATGAGAATTCATCCATTTCCCGGTGATGGAGATTGCAACAGGCACAGGCTTTTCGATTTTAGCCAGCGCCCTGATGAGGTCAGCGAACACAATCCGGTCAAGTGGCCGGTGCGAGGGACAAAGATCTATGGTAAGGTCAATTCCTTTTTGTGACCGGCTGAAGTTGGTTATCCCGGCATCCTGAATCTGATTGTCCCGGTGTCCCGCTTCCAAAAGGGCTTGTATGTATGCCGTAGTCCCAAACTTAGCACGTATTGCAGCCCATGACGCCGGGATAACTTCAAGTTGTACCGAATCCATCACAAAAATGTCAAGGCTCTGCGGAGAAACCAGCAGGTATAGTGAATGGCCGTCAGACCTGAAATGCCTTAAAACAATCAGGTCTTCACTGGTCGTTATCACTTTGGCTGTACCAGTAAACAGCGTGTATGATGAAATATCCTGTGAACTCACTGCACCGGCCGTTATAAATATCAGAAAGAGAGCTGCAATTATGTGAAGTCTTTTCTTCAAACAGTATCTCATGTTCAGGGTAAAGTTTGCTGAATCTATGGTCAAATATGAGGCAAAAATATCACCAAATACATGTTTGTGTGCATAGAAAGCTAAACCGGCCGGTATAATTTAAGATGTTTTAACGATTTCCGGTATAATAAACAGGGCAGTATCTGTTATTAATGCGAATTTCCGGTTGCATTTCATAAAAGAAAGCGCTGGCATAGAGGATAAATCATGGATTAATAACATTAAATTTGTATAATACTGAAAATCAATACCTGGCCTATGTTGCTTATTGAAAAAGTAAAACCGGTGTATAAGCTGAGATTGGGGATAATTCATGAAAACAGGAAATTTATTGCCCAATTTCTGCTGGCTGCTCTCTTTATTTTCCTGGGAACCTGGTTCATCAGGCACGAACAAGCCGAGCTGGTTGAAGTAAAAAACGTATTGCTGGCATCACGCTGGCCCTGGGTGCTGGCCGGCATACTGGTGACGGTTATTTACATGGGGCTGCAGGGATTGATGTACAAGATGGCCTTTGCTTCTCTCAATAACAGGATTTCACTTCAAGTAACCACGATGCTTTTCCTCAAAAGGAATTTCATCAGCATCTTCATGCCAGCCGGTGGTATTGCCTCACTGGCATTCTTCACCGGTGATCTTGAGAAACGCGGCATCACCAAAAGCAAGATTCACTTTGTATCTTCTGTATATGCTTTTATAGGGGTACTTTCTGTTGTGCTGGTTGCTATCCCTGTATTGATATATGCTGCTGCACAAGGATTTACAGGCTCTTCGGAATGGGTTGCCATAGCTGCTGTTCTGGTTGTTGTCATATCGCTCATCTCGGCATACCGTTCGGTGATTCATAAAAAGAAGCTTTTCAGGTTGATGATCAGGATTTACCCGTCATCCGAGGTATTTCTCGAAGAACTTGCAGGGCATAGTTTCAACATCAGGGCACTGGTGCACACTGTATTGGTTTCCGTAATTATTGACCTTACAGGAATATTGCATTTATATATTGCCATGAAGGCCCTTGGTTACGAGGCTTCGTTGTTTGTTGCCATGCTGGGATATATTACCGCAGTGCTCTCTCTCATGGTGTCACCATTCATGAGAGGGCTTGGGGCTGTTGAGGTTTCGCTGTCGTTCATACTCATCAGGCTGGGCTTTACCAATATCGAATCAATAGCTGTCACTTTTCTTTACCGCTTTTTTGAATTCTGGCTTCCTTTGGTGGCAGGCGCTTTATCGTTTCTGCTGAAGATCAACAAACTGCTGATGCGAATCATTCCTGCCCTCCTGATTTTTCTGCTCGGAGTGCTCAATGTTTTTTCTGTAATGACTCCTGCCATTCATGAACGGATGCTGCGCCTCGAAGAATTTGTCCCTATCGAGGTCATCAATGCTTCCAACTATTTTGTTTTACTTGTTGGTATCCTGATGCTGCTTACGGCAATATATATGCTCAAAGGCCTTAGGAATTCCTGGTGGATAGCCCTGGTGCTGGCATCGGTGTCAGTGGTCGGACATCTTACCAAAGCCATTGACTACGAGGAAGCTGCGGCTGCAATTTTCGTCATTTTTATGCTCATTTTGTCAAGGAAAGAG
Source organism: Bacteroidales bacterium (assembly GCA_035403045.1). Classification (GTDB taxonomy): domain Bacteria; phylum Bacteroidota; class Bacteroidia; order Bacteroidales; family UBA4417; genus UBA4417. Next base: position 5,384 of record DAONEL010000068.1, on the reverse strand, counting down.
TACAATTTGAAAGGAAATCCCCATCTGCATACCATAGGAATCAAATCGGCTTTGCTGGCAATGCTGACTGTTCTTGCATACGGAACCATAGGATTCTACTTCCTTGACAAGAAGCACTTCGGAGTTGATTTTTCCACCCTTGAGAGCATCCGATACACAATCAGGAATTTTTTCCTGCTCGGCAACCCCGGATTGACAGTTCATAGTCGTTTTGCAAAAGAATTTCTGCTCAGTATAAACCTCAGCGGCACCATCTCAATCCTGTTTCTTTTTTATACGCTTATCAGGCCATATATATTCAGGGCTGAAACCGATCCCCTGACTATGGAAAAAGCGCGGAAACTGGTTTCGGATTACGGCAGATCAGGTATAGACTACTTTAAAACTTACAGCGACAAGCTGATTTTTTTACCTGAAGGAAAAGATACATTCATCGCATACCGTATTGCCGGAAACTTTGCCATTACCCTAGAAGATCCTGTAGCCCGCACATCGCCCGAAATGCAGGAATGCATAAAGGAATTTGACCGGTATTGTTATAACAACGGGCTCAAACCAATATTTTACCGCGTACCGGAAAGAAGCCTGGTAATATACCATGAAGTGTCGAAAAAGAGCCTGCTGCTGGGTCAGGAAGGTATAGTTAAACTTGAAGATTTCACGCTGGAAGGGGGCAGGAACAAGGCGCTGCGCAACGCGATAAACAAAGTGGCGGATCGTGGTTATAAGTGCAGCATTCACACGCCACCCATAAAAGACGGACTGATGCAGAAGCTCAGGGCAGTGTCGGATGAATGGCTGCGCTCCAATCAACGAAACGAGATCATCTTTTCGCAGGGCATGTTCGTGTGGGAAGAACTTAAGCAGCAAACAATACTTACTGTTGAGAATTCTGAAGAAAAAGTCATCGCCTTCCTGAATATTATCCCTGATTATGCACCAGGCGAAGCAACCTATGACTTAATCAGGAAAACTGACGATTCGCCCAACGGCGTTATGGACTTTCTGCTGACAGAATTGTTCAGATATGCCAGACAACAGGGCTTTAGCAGTGTCAACCTGGGATTTGCACCCATGAGCGGGCTCGAAGAATCAACGAAGCTAACAGAAAAATCAATGAAATTTGCCTACGAAAAGATCAGGTCATTCGCCCATTATAAAGGCCTTCGCAACTTCAAAGACAAGTTCTTCCCTGAATGGAGCAACAGGTATCTTGTTTACACAAACGATTATGACCTTCTCCAGATTCCTGCTGCCCTTTCAAAAGTAATCAGAGTACTGTGATGACAGCAAACAGGTCAGTAATTGCATCCGGCGCCGCTGCCTGCATTATAGCCTGCACCGGTGACTTTGCCTTTACCTTTATCGGGGGCAGTTATTATCCGGGTTACAGCCAGATACATGATACTATGAGTTCTTTAGGAGCAACGGCAAGTCCTGTTTCAGGCATCCTATCATTATGGTGGGTTGTCATGGGATTGTTATTTGTATTATATGCCATGGCTATTTATTATGCCTTCGCCTCGCGGCCATTTATAAAAGTTGCAGCGGCATTGATCATGCTTTACGGGTTAGGCGAAGGGTTGGGCTCCGGATTGTTCAAAGCCGATCCGGCAGCGGAGGCGATCATCAGTTCATACCTGTTTCACAATATCCTTGGAGGTGTCGGTATAATATCAATTCTTATCCTTCCGCTTATCATGAAAAAAGTAATCCCGGGAAACGAAAACATGTTTTTACCTGTATTATCAAACATAGTATTTGCTGCGGCAATTATATTCATCACTCTGTTTCTTTCCAGGTTCGACGCGTTTGGAATAATAACTGACCTGAAAGGGCTGTGGCAGAGGCTTTTGGTTGCCGATATATACATTTACCTGCTTTTTGTCGACGGCCTGGTAATTAAAAGGCTTTTGATAAAAGAATCTTAATTAATTTGATTATAAATGGCCTGAATTACTGAGCACATGTTCCGGGCATTTTATTTACCGGAAGTAAACAAAGCCTGCAACCCAAACTCTAAAACCTGTTAGTTCACGCTTAATTAACAATCTCAGTTAATCTTCCCGGAACATAACTTAGCTTCAAGCATTAATCCCGGGAGTCCCGATAGCTATCGGGATCGGGATCATACCTGAAACATCTAACCTGCCCGCCACCCGCAAGTATTACCGCGGCAGGCAGGCTTTCAAACTTATAGCCCCAATAGGGATCAATTGTCCATTTTCAATTTTCAATCCCGATAGCTATCGGGATCAATTTTCAATTCTCCATTGTCCATTGTCCATTGTCCATTGTCCATTGTCCATTTTCCATTTTCAATTTTCAATTTTCAATTCTCCATTGTCAATTGTCCATTCTCCATTGTCCATTCTCCATTGTCAATTCTCCCAAATTCTTCCTACTTTCGGCAGACGTTTCACCATGGCTAATTTCGAAGTATATAAATCGTCAGCAGGATCAGGGAAGACATACACCCTCGTCCTGCGATATCTCTCGCTCGCGCTGAAGGAAAAGGGCTATTTCAGGCATATCCTGGCAATCACCTTTACCAATAAGGCCGCCAATGAGATGAAACAGCGCGTGGTAAGCGGGCTGGTCCATCTCTCGGACCCCGTGAAATATGATGATACGGCAACCGTCAGGTTTATGCTTGCTGATCTGGAGAGAGAGACCGGATTCGTGAAAGAGGAGATCACCCGGCGCGCCGCCGCGCAACTTAAAATGCTGCTGCACGATTACGACAATTTCGCCGTCAGCACCATCGACAGTTTTGTTACAAAAATCATCCGGACTTTTGCCCATGACCTGTACCTGCCCGTTGATTTTTCCATTGAAACCGACCTTGAACGGCTGCTTGCCGAAACTGTGGACAGGCTCCTCAGCAGGGCAGGGCTTGATGATGAACTTACCCGTGTGCTGGTGGAATTCACCGAATCGAAATCGGAAGATGAGAAGGACTGGCATATTGAAAAGGACCTCAGGGAAATAGCCCGTGAACTATACCGGGAAGAAAGCTATGACCTGGTTAAACAACTGTCGGAAGTTCCCTTGCCCAGGTACCGCGAATTGGCTGCAGGCATTAGAGGTTTCATCAAATCATTTGAAAATGAGCTTGCCGCTTATGCCAAAAAGGCGATTGCCATCATGAAAGAGAATGGCATCGATCCTGACTGGTTGTACCAGAAAAAGAGCGGTATCGCGGGTTTCTTTGCCAAATTTGCCGACAGGCAGATCACGCTGGAAGGAAATGCCAACGTGAGAAAAACGATTGAGGAGAATTGCTGGTATTCCAAAACCACGCCCTCTGAGATACAACGCCTGATAGTTTCGGTGAGTGACCAGCTTCTGCAACAATACAACCTTATCAGCAGCCGGCTGCAGCAGCACGGCACGACCTATTTCCTGCTCAGGATGGTCAATGGTGTGCTTTACCAGTTAGCGGTTCTGGGTGAGATTGAGAAAGAGTTCGAAGCGGTGAAAAAGGACAAGAACCTGCTGATGATATCGGAATTCAACAAGCTGATTACCAATATTATCCTGCATGAACCTGTGCCCTTTATTTATGAACGCATCGGCGAAAAGTTCAGGCATTACCTCATCGACGAGTTCCAGGATACCTCTGAACTACAATGGAAGAACCTGCTGCCGCTTGTGGCCAATTCGCTGGCGGGAGGCCATAAGAACCTTGTGGTTGGCGATGGAAAGCAGGCGATCTACCGTTTCCGCAACGGGCAGGTTGACCAGTTCAGGGTATTGCCCGGCTTGCCCGGACATTTTGAGAAAGAGGTGTTTGGCGAAGCAGCTACTGCCCTGGCCGCAAACAGTGAAACCTCAATCCTGGGCAGAAATTTCAGGTCGAAACCCGCTGTGGTTGAGTTTAATAACAGGTTTTTCAGGTATGTTGCCGGCCTTTTTCCCGGGAAGGTGCAGCAGATTTACGAAGGCCTTGAACAAACCTGCAATCCTTCGAAACAGGATGGTTTTGTATCGTTGGAGTGGTTCACGGGCAACAGCGAGGAATTTGCACAGGCTAACGTTGACCGTATTGAAGAACTGGTGGGTTATCTTACCTCAACCATCGGATACCGCAGGCAGGACATCATGATACTGGCTGCAAAGAATGAGCAGGGAAGCCTGATTGCGCGCCATCTTACAGGAAAGGGAATTGATGTAATATCCAGTGAGTCATTGCTTTTAAAAGCTTCTCCTGAAGTGAACCTGCTGGTTTCTGCCTTCCGCTGGATCGTTGAGCCTGCTAACCAGATACACGCCATTGCCATCGTAAGCTTTCTGATTGAGCTAAACAAGATAGCGGCTCCGCGTGAGACAGCTTTCGCCGAATGCAACAAAAAAGGACTTGCCAGGTATCTGAACGACAACGGGTTTGGCTTTTCGCCGCTTTACCTTCAATCGCTGACGGTTTATGACCAGGCGGAAGAAATGATCAGGATTTTCCGGCTCGCGGGTGAGAACACCAATCCATATCTTCAGTTCTTCCTCGATTTTATCAACAAGCTGGTGAGTATTGATACGGTTCAGCCGGCTGATATCATTGAAGCCTGGGATGAGAATAGCGGCAAACTTTCAGTAGTGGTTCCTGAAGGAGCTGATGCCGTGCGTGTTATGACTGTTCATAAGGCCAAGGGGCTCGAATTCCCGGTGGTAATATATAGCTTTGCAGTTTCTGACAATAAGTATGGCCGCAAACGGCTCTGGGTACAACCTGCCAATCCTGAACTTGCCGGGCTGCCTGCGGCATTGCTCAGTACCGGAGAAAACCTGGAAACCGTCGGTTTTGGTGAACAGTACCGCGAAGAGCGGGATATGACACTTCTTGATACCGTCAACCTTGTGTATGTCGCCATGACGCGCCCTGTCGATCGCCTGTATATGCTTACCAGGCAGGTTGAAATAAAGGATGATGACCGTTCGGTGCAGGGGATGTTTATGAAGTTTGCAGCGAATAATGAAGGCGATGGCTTCAGGGTGTCAGAAACAAAAGTGGAATACGGAACTGATGAGCCGCTTGAGATTCGGAGAATGACAAGTACGGATGACATGACACTGTCGGGCAAATGGATTTCGGAGCCATGGAGGCAGCGAATCCGCATTTCACGCAGGACACCCGCCGAATGGGATGTATTTGCTCCTGAGCGAAGCGGTGCCTGGGGCAGCCTGGTTCATGCTGCGCTGGCAGATATCCTGACAGCGGGTGACATCAATCCTGTAGTTGCTAAAATGGTGAACGACAGCCTGCTGGCACCCGAAAGAGAGGAGGAGATGAAACACATACTCAACACGGTAGTCAGCCATCCTGAACTGGAAAGATTTTTCAGTGGCCGGACTGGTATCCGAACCGAATCTGAGATAATTTTGCCCGA
>DAONEL010000067.1:11950-15421 GCA_035403045.1 Bacteroidales bacterium | reverse complement strand
AACACCCATGACGCTAAAATGATTTTATATACTTTTGCCCATGCTAAATCAAAGATTTATGGCTTATAGGCTGATCGAAGTAAACGACAAAACCACCAGGCGGGCTTTTTGTGATGTAATGAGGGTTTTGTATAAAGGAGATCCTAATTTTATCTGCCCGCTCGACGATATGATCGATGGTATTTTCGATCCTGCAAGGAATAACTATTTCACGCACGGAGAAGCAATCCGCTGGATCATGAAAAGCGAAAAAGGCGAACTGGTTGGTCGTGTGGCTGCTTTCATCAACACGAAAAAAGCGTTCACCTTCAGTCAGCCTACCGGAGGAATGGGTTTCTTTGAATGTATCAACAATAAGGACGCAGCATTCAAACTGTTTGATACCTGCAAAGCATGGTTACAGGAAAGAGGAATGGAAGCCATGGACGGACCGATAAATTTCGGTGAAAACGACAATTTCTGGGGTTTGCTGGTCGACGGGTTCATGCCGCAGAGTTTCGGAATGAACTATAACCCGCCTTATTACAGGCAGTTTTTCGAGGACTATGGCTTTAAACCTTACTTTGAACAGGTTACCAATCACCTGGATTACACGAAGCCTTTCCCTGAAAGATTCTGGAAAATAGCCGAACGGGTAAGCCGCAACCCGGAATACAATTTCAGGCATTTCTCCTGGAAAAAGTCGGACAAGTTCATTGCCGATTTCATCGAGGTTTATAACGACGCCTGGCAGTTTCATGAAAATTTCACTCCCATCGATGCCTCAATCCTTAAGGCCGAACTTACCCAGGTAAAATCGCTTATGGTGCCTGAATTCATCTGGTTTGCCTATCACCAGGATGAACCGATTGCTTTCGAAGTGATGTTTCCCGATTTGAACCAGGTGATAAAGTATTTCAATGGCCGCCCAAACCTCTGGACAAAGCTGCTGGTCGCTCTTAAAGGGAAGACAAAACTCTGCAACCGCACCAGGATAACAGTGATGGGTGTAAAGGTTCATTACCAAAGGTTCGGCATCGAATCAGGATTATTCTGGCATATGGAAAGTGTGATGAAAAACCTTCATCACCAGTATAAGGAAGTAGAATTATCGTGGGTTGGCGATTTTAATCCCCGCATGCAAATGATTCATGAAGCCACCGGTGCAAAATTCGGTAAGAAACATGTTACATACAGATTGTTATTCAATCCCGATGCGAGTTATGAAAAACGTTCTGCAATGAAATATGGTACTCGTGAAAAATCATGAGCATCTGACACCAATTTATTACAAGGTTGAGTTCAATACGATACAAGTTGTATATACATGATTGAGTGATATATCATCTTTTTCATGTATTCTTTGTGACTTTGTGAATTTCCGGCTGAAAATGATACATGGCAGGATGTTTATATTTTTAGGTGTGATTTTAATAAATCATTGATATTTAATCACTCTTATCTCTCTTTAACATTATTTATTGTTTCCATTTCCAATAAAAATAACTATGAGCAAGATGTGTGGATAAAAATTTTCACAAATTACTTTAAAAAATAATTAAATACTATATTTGCAAGAGAATAGAATTTGCTTGGAAAAACACAATCATCAATAAATCAAACCAAAGTCTAACAAAACACAAAAATCATGAAGTCACTCTTACTCATTGTTTTAGCATTGGCTGTTAGTTGTGCCTCCTTCGCACAGAAAAAACCGGTTCAGTCAGTGATCAGTCGTGTAACCTCAAAAGACGTTAAACCGGAGATCAGGGAACCTGAAAACTATGTTATGGTTAAAGCCAATAAACCGGTTCAGAAAACAACCAGGTCGACCTCTGCAATTGTTCCGGTCCCAGTTGGTTCATCTGTAAATATTTACGGAGCCCTTTTACGCTATCAAAGTTGCATGGATTACGATCCTGCTACCAAACTTATCATGCACACCCATCGTGGCGACCAGACGACTCCCGGTTTTGCTACGGGCAATGACGTTGTGGAATCTTATTCAACTGACGGCGGAGCAACATGGTACGAAGATTATGGCTTTAATGGCGGATCAGGTACTGCTGAAAAGTGCAGGTATCCCTCAGGAGTTATCTTTAATCCTGCCGGAAACACTGATCCCAACGGCGCTTATACTGTAGTTGGCGGACCAATTAATAACGGTGCCTGGGAAGTTACATATCTTGGTAGCAGAACAGTCGGTAATGCCAACGTTAATCAGATATGGGAAACTGGAGCAAATGGTTATCTTTACAGGGAAAACCTTTGTGTAACGCAACCGGGAGTTGCTTTTGTCGGAACAGCCGGCAATACTGAAGAAGGTACAGGTAATTATACAGATTTGTGGCTGCAGGCTTACAAAGGCGTTTATGATGCTGGCACCAACGTTTTTGACTGGTCATACTGGTCATTCGATACCAAACCATATACTGCATTCATTGACGGCTATTATGAAGGATTAGGCGGAAACTTTAATATGTGTTTCGACCGTGACGGAAGCATAGGATATATGTGGACAGTCGGAATTGATGCCCGCGCAACCAATGGTTGTTCTTACTATCCCATTGTTTTTAAAACCACCGATGCCGGCACAACCTGGACACCTATTGATTACTTCGATTTCGGCAGTCTGCCTGATGTATATGCTCACCTTTATGATCTCCCTGCTCAGCCGGGAAGGGTAGCCCCCATGTTTTATGAAGTATATTATGACAGCCCGAATACCAATTACTATACTTTCGAAATGGATGGTGTTGTCGATGCATATGACAACCTGCACCTTTTCGCAGTTACTTCATCGGCAGTCAGTATTTATCCATCTTCCGACTCGCTTGGATATTATTATCCCAACGAAATGCAAAAGATCTTCGAGTTTGAGTATAATGTTAATGCCAATCAATGGATGGCTAACTTTGTTGATACCCTCGTTACAGATTGCGTAGGTTCAGAACAGTCATTATTTACCAGTTCAACAGGTAATGTTGGTTATGACCATCGCCTTCAGGCTTCAGTAAGCGAAGATGGCACCAAAGTTTTCGTTGCCTGGACCGACACCGATATTGATCTCTGGGGGCTTCAGGAACCATACCAGGATCTATATCCCGATATTCAGATATGGGGACGCGATGTTACCACCAACAAGAACACTGGCCCTATGAACATGACAGCCGACAGTGATTTGCTCGGTACCTGTTATTTCATGTATGTTAGCCCTACATCTATTGATGGTGATGGCACAACGTATATTCCGGTAACCATCACTGATTTGAACACCAACGGAAATAATGCGGATGCACCTGTATTTTTCAACTACCTGAAAGGCCTCGAAGTAACCGATGCAATGTTTGTAAATGTTGGAACACAGGAATTGCCAAAAGCAAAATCAACAGTTGGTGTATGCTATCCTAACCCGTTCAACGGATTCACTAAGGTTGATGTTGTCCTGAATGGCAATGAAAATGTCAGCGTAAAGGTTGCATCAATTACAGG
>DAONEL010000067.1:0-11850 GCA_035403045.1 Bacteroidales bacterium | reverse complement strand
ATGTTGTCCTGAATGGCAATGAAAATGTCAGCGTAAAGGTTGCATCAATTACAGGACAGGTTGTTTACAACCACAATTACGGTACTCTGACTTCAGGATTGAACACTCTTACAATCGATGGCAGCAACCTCACTACCGGCGTTTATTTCTGTACAGTGACTGTAGGTGATAAACAAACCACCAATAAACTCGTTGTGAAATAATCGAACCCGATTAACAGTTTTTATTGAAGCCGTCCCAAATCAGGGCGGCTTCTTTTATTTATGCCCTGCCTGAAAAGAGTCATATTTAACTTACATATATGGTTTTTTATATCTTTGTCATTCACTTTACACAACAGGATGCCTGCAAGCGAAATTGGTAATCTGATAAGCAAGGATATTAAGCTTGAACTCAAGCAGCGCTATGCCATTAATGGTATATTGCTTTACGTAGTCTCAACCATATTTGTGAGTTATCTGTCGTTCAATAAAATTGTTGATGCTTCTACCTGGAATGCACTGTTCTGGATCATCATGCTGTTTGCAGCAGTAAATGCCGTATCGAAAAGTTTTGTACAGGAGAATGTAGGAAGACAGCTTTACTACTATTCTATTGCAAGCCCGCATGGGATCATTCTTTCAAAAATCTTATATAACTTCATACTTATGGGGTTGTTGTCAGTTCTGTGCCTGGTGGTATTTGTGTTGTTGATGGGGAACTTTATCACAAATTATGCTCTGTTTATTTCAGCACTTTTCCTGGGAAGCTTCGGCTTTGCATCAATCCTCACCATGATAGCGGCGATTGCTTCGAGAACCAACAATAATTTCGCCCTTATGGCCATACTCAGCTTTCCCATTGTGCTTCCATTGCTGCTCACCCTGATGAAAGTTACCAATTCGGCACTCAGTTTGGGTACCTGGAACGAAAACATTCAGTATGTAATTGCGTTATTATTGATCAATGTAATTGTGATAGCGCTCTCTTACATATTATTCCCTTATATCTGGAGAGATTAAGCTGAAACAGCAAACCAAAGTATGTGACTATGAAGTTTGACCTTGCTAAGAATTGGTGGAAATTACTGGGTGTTGTCCTGGTTCTGTACAGCATTATTGCCGGATTTCTTGTTCCGGTGCCCAAACTGCCCGTAATCCATGAGTCGATCAGAAACCTGTTTTTTCATGTTGTGATGTGGTTCACCATGATGGTGATATTCATTGTTTCTCTGGTTAACAGCATACGATTCCTGGTTAAAGATGATATGTGGTACGACCTTGTGGCCTCACAGGCTGTGAATACAGGTTTGTTTTTCGGAATGATGGGGATAGTGACAGGCATGGAATGGGCTTCGTTTACCTGGGGAACTCCCTGGACCAACGACCCGCAGCTTAACGGAGCAGCAGTTACCATTCTTGCCTATTTTGCTTACATGGTGCTTCGCAGATCAATCGATGAGGATAGCAAAAGAGCCAGAATTTCGGCAGTGTATAACATATTTGCCTTTGTTATGCTGGTTGTTTTCATCGGCATACTGCCACGCATCGCTGCCAGTTCGCTTCACCCGGCTACCGGCGGAAACCCTTCAACGGTAGCAACCATGGCACCAGCTATGCGTCTGGTTTTTTATCCTGCCATCATCGGCTGGATACTTTTAGCGGTGTGGGTGCTTCAACTGAGGACAAGGTACATAAAGCTGAAGCTCAAATGGGATAACCCGGAGGAGTAAAGGGGAATTGAGGACGCATAATGAAGAATGAGGGTGGATCTGCCGGAATGTTGGGAGCATAGTCAACAAATTAAATACTTAGATAAAACATGATCGAAACTAAACTGATCGTTGTAATAGCCGTACTGGTGACAATTTTTGCCGGGCTGGCTCTTTACCTGGTTAATCTTGACCGGAAAATAACAAAGCTTGAGAACCAGCTTAACGACAGACAGGATACAGAATGAAAAAGTCGCATATTATCATTATTTTGGCCATTGTGATTGCACTTGGAACAATCATCGTGTTGTTCTCAAGCAGTGATACCTATTCTGATTTCACTGCTGCCAGGGCAAATCCCGCAAGGCAGCACCAGATAATCGGTAAACTGGCTGTTAACAAGCCTGTTATCTATAATCCTTCTGTCGATGCCAATTCATTCACTTTTTACATGACAGATGAAAATGGTAAGCTTTCTAAGGTGCAATACAAAGGGAGTAAGCCTCAGGATTTTGAAAAATCGGAACAGGTAGTGATTACCGGGAAGATGGAGAATGATTCGGTATTTATGGCCAGCGATCTTCTGTTAAAATGCCCTTCAAAATATAATGAGGAGAAAAAGCCCGAACAATTTGGAGACAAAGAATTCAAAGCCGGAGAAAAAGTAACAGAAAAATAAAAGCAATATCCACAAATGAAACGGGGAACCAGCTATGCTGACTCCCCGTTTTATATTTTTCAGCAGAATAACTGCTAGTATTCGAATGTGATTTCAAAATCATCGAAATAAGCCAGTTTCTTTCCGGGATTCCAGCCAAATATCTTTATCAGGTTCGAAGGCTGTATCGGCTTATTGATATCGAAGTTGGCTTTGTATTCAATCCATTTATTGGCTTCGGTGATCACCGGAGTGAGTGAATACGCTTTCCAGTCAACCTGCTTATTGTTTTCACTGATATCGAGCACCATGCTCAGATCGGGTGAAGCGACACTGGAATATAACCATCCTTTCACAACTACCTTTTTCGGTATTGATTGGTTTATGTTATCAACAAATTCGTGAAATCCGTAGGAATAGGCGAACTGGTCATCAACCATACTAACATACTGGCCTGAGTGAGCAGGTGCTCCGTTCATTTTAACAACAGTTTTTTCATTTGACCAGGATGGAACGATAGCAGCAGCATTTTCAAGATCGTTGCTTATTACAAAGGTATTCTCGTCTTTAGCCTGGTCGGTAGTTGCATTGGTCGATTTCTGATCGGAGCCTGAACAGCCCCATAAAGCAACTCCAACCAGTGCAAGTGCGAGGATTTTTTTCATAATTAATTAATATTTAGTGTTTTATGGCTTTTTAGCTTCAGGTGCAAAGTTAATGTATTTTTAAGATGTGCAGCAATAGCCTATTGCTATTATTTCGTAGCTTCGTAAGCTTATTTTAAATTTCAGGATTACCAATGGCATTCAGAAACCTGTCCGACTTTATTAATCAACTCGAAACCGCCGGGGAACTGTCACGTATTTCTGCCAGGGTATCACCCCACCTCGAAATTAGCGAAATCACTGACAGGGTGAGTAAAAACAATGGCAAAGCCTTGTTGTTTGAGAGCACGGGAACCGATTTCCCGGTGCTGATCAATGCCATGGGAAGCGAAAGGCGCATATGCATTGCACTTGGGATGAACAATCTTGATGAGGCAGGAGAGAGGATTAAGTCTCTTTTTGCAGGCCTGACAGTTCCCAGGCCTGGCCTGATTGACAAACTCACGGTTTTGCCGATGCTGGGTGAAGTAGCGTCATGGCTTCCGCGTGAGCGGAAAGGAAGAGGAGAATGCCAGCAGGTGATCATGGATGAACCTGACCTTTCCAGGCTGCCTGTGCTCACCTGCTGGCCTCATGACGGCGGGCCATTCATCACTTTGCCATCTGTGCATACGGTAAATCCGGCTACTGGTCAGCGAAACGTCGGCATGTACAGGATGCAGGTAATGGGTAAGGCAGAAACCGGCATGCACTGGCACCTTCATAAAGGCTCAGCCGCACATTTCAGGGAATATAAGCGCCTTGGGCTGAGAATGCCTGTCACCGTTACACTGGGAGGTGACCCTGTTTACACTTATTCTGCCACTGCTCCGTTGCCCGAAGGCATTGATGAATACCTGCTTGCCGGCTTCCTTCGCAGGAAAAAGGTAGAACTGGTAAAATGCATCACCAATAGCCTGATGATTCCGGCTGATGTTGATTTTGTGATTGAAGGCTATGTTGATCCTTCGGAAGATCTCGTGCTTGAGGGCCCCTTTGGCGATCACACAGGCTATTATTCACTGGCTGATTATTATCCGAAGTTTCATGTGACCTGCATAACGCACCGGAAAGGAGCTGTTTACCCGGCCACTATCGTGGGTATTCCGCCCCAGGAAGATGCCTGGATCGGCAAAGCCACCGAAAGGATATTCCTTGCCCCCATCAGGATGACCATGGCACCTGAAGTAGTAGACATGACCATGCCTCCCGAAGGTGTTTTTCATAATATAGTGATAGCTAAAATCAAGGCTGAATACCCGGGGCAGCCTGCCAAAGTGATGAATGCCCTCTGGGGCGCCGGACAGATGATGTTCAACAAGGTGATGGCTGTTTTGGATAGCGACGCTGACCTTAATGATCCTTTGAAAATGCTTGCTGAAATAGTGCTGAATGCCGATCCCCGACAGGATATAATATTCAACCGCGGGCCGGTCGATGTGCTGGATCATGCCAGCAATACTTTTGCATATGGCAGCAAACTGGGCATTGATGCAACCCGTAAACCGATAGAAAGCCGTGATTTGCTGAAATACGTTAAGAAACATGTTGGATTGACGAGCAATAATGATTTCCAGGTATACAACAAACTGAAAGGGGCAGGTGAATTACCATTAGTGATACTCGGAGTGAAAAAAAACAGGATCGGCTTTGTGAGTGACTTGCATAAACAGTTGGTTTCCGGCGGACTGCTTGAGGGATACAGGTATGTTATTTACATTGACGACTTTGCGCTTGATATGGATCCGGGTGATATTGCCTGGCTTGTTTCCAACAATATTGATCCTGTGCGTGACTGTTACTTTGCTGATGAAATTAATGGACCGCTGGCGGTTGATGCCACCATGAAATCGGGGAAACTGGATAATTTCAGCCGCGACTGGCCCAATGTGGTGGTGATGGATGAGCATACAATCGGCAGAGTGGATGCAATGTGGGAAGGCTTGGGAATAGGAGAGTTTTTGCAATCCCCGTCAAAGAAATACAAGGCGCTTATCAGGAATAATGGAGCTGTTGCTGATGATGCAGCTGTTTAATTGGTGCATCGTCCCCTGGTATTTCGCTTGCTAATTTCTCTTTTAAGGTCACTTCTTTCTTTGCCATGTCGGGGTAAATAAGTAATTTCGTTGCATGTTTTAACCTAACCTAAGATTGTCATGTTAACCGAATTCTTAAAAAATCTTACCTCCGAAGAAGCCATGAAACTGGAGGATAAATATGGCGCCCATAATTATCATCCATTGCCTGTTGTTCTGGCAAAAGGCCAGGGGCCATTCGTGTGGGATGTAGAAGGGAAACGCTATTTTGATTTCCTGTCGGCCTATTCGGCTGTAAACCAGGGACATTGCCATCCCAAGATTGTCGGTGCCATGGTAGAGCAGGCTCAGACGCTTACCCTTACTTCCCGGGCTTTCTACAGCAATATGCTTGGCGTGTATGAGAAGTTTGTCACCGAATACTTCGGATATGACAAGGTGTTGCCTATGAACTCAGGCGCTGAAGCTGATGAAACGGCCCTGAAGCTAACCCGCAAATGGGCATACAAGGTGAAGGGAATTCCAGAAAATGAAGCAAAAATTATCGTTTGCGCGAACAATTTCCATGGCCGCACGATCACTATAATTTCAATGTCAACTGATCCGGATGCCTTTGGCGGTTTTGGGCCATACACCCCCGGATTTATCACCATTCCATACAACGACCTTGCCGCACTTGAAGAAGCACTGAAAGATCCGAATGTGGCCGGTTTCCTGGTAGAGCCGATACAGGGAGAAGCAGGAGTGTTTGTTCCCGATGAAGGCTACCTGTCGAAGGCATACGCTCTTTGTAAGGCTGCCAACGTACTTTTCATTGCTGACGAGGTGCAGACAGGTATTGCCCGTACCGGCAAACTACTGGCCTGCGACCATGAGAATGTCCATCCGGATATCCTTATACTTGGGAAAGCCCTTTCGGGAGGCGCCATGCCGGTTTCGGCAGTGCTGGCCGATGATTCCATTATGCTTACCATAAAGCCGGGCGAACATGGTTCCACTTTCGGTGGAAACCCTCTCGCATGCCGTGTGGCAATAGCAGCGCTGGAAGTTGTGAAAGAAGAAAAACTTGCCGAAAACGCCGAACGGTTAGGGAAAATCTTCAGGCAAGAATTGCAAGCCGTTAATAGCCCGATGATAAAGCTGGTTCGCGGAAAGGGACTGCTGAATGCTGTGGTGATTGAGCCGCATAACGGCAAGGAAGCCTGGGATGTTTGCCTTAAGATGAAAGAAATGGGCCTGCTGGCAAAACCCACTCATGGCCATATTATCCGTTTTGCGCCGCCACTGGTGATCAACGAGGCACAGTTGCGCGAAGCAATTGCCATCATCAAAGATGCCATTATATCTTTTGAGTAACCTACAGGGATTCAAAGTAACTCTGAACCCTTCGATACTATCCAGACAACTGTAATCAAAATTACTGTTGTCAGTTAAATTCTCCCGCAGATTCCGCAATTCAGTGCAGACACCCCGATTGTTCTGCAGAAGCCGGCAGAATCTGCGGGGGCTTTTTATATTAATCGAAGAACCTGTCTTCGAAATTTACCAGGTAAAGCACTTTGGTGGCGCGGGTTACGGCAGTGTAAAGCCATCGCAGGTATTCATCATTGAGCATATCATTGGTCAGGTAACCTTTCTCAATAAAGACAGCCTCCCATTGCCCGCCCTGTGTTTTGTGACAGGTAAGTGCATTGGCATGTTTAACCTGCAACGCATTGAAATATTGATTCTTCCTTACTTCAGCAAGCCGCTTCAGCCTCGATGAAATATCCATATAATCTTCCATGACCGAATCGTACAACCGGCGGTTTTCCAGTTCTGATAACGAAGGTGTTTCGGTACGCAGGGTGTCGAGCATTAAAATCACATCATAGGCAGGATCATCAGGGTAGTCAACCATTCGCATGGTGACGTGTGCAAACCTGAAACCATACAATTCCTCGATCTTTCCGATGCGCTGCAGTTCAATAATATCGCCGTTGGCAATAAAACCCGCATGTGTTTCTTCCGGAAGCCAGAAATAGTTGTTCCTTACAACCATCAGGTGATCACCTGCCGCAATGTCGCTTTCATGCGATAGAATCCTTTGCCTGATCCCTTCATTGAAGAGATTGGCGCGTTTGTTCGAACGGGTTATTACCACTGTGTTTTCAACACCCAGCCTGGAGTAACATTCATTCAGCGCGTCAAGCATGTCGCTGCCGTTTACGCTGATGACATCGCGAAACGCATTGCTGCGGCCAAAAAGAGGACTGAAAGCTGAGAAATTGCCGATTTTCATCCTGATGCCGGTGGCTACCGAAAGTATTCCTGATTCGAAGGATTGGCGCACAACTTCGGTGAGCGTGTACCGGGTAACCGTCAGTCCGTATGAAGACCTGAGGAATTCAGCATCGAGTGCCGGGCTGTAATTAATGCCCACAGGGGGTAACTGGGCATTATCACCCAGGAAGAGCATCTTGCTCCCGCTGCCCGAATATACATGTTCCATCAGGTCTTCGAGCAGGTTACGGCTGCTGGCAAAACCGCTGTCGCCGGGCCTGTTGTTGTCAGGGATCATGGAGGCTTCATCCACAATGAAAAAAGCCTTGTGCAGTGTATTGGGAGTCAGGCGTAGCGATAGCCTTCCTTCTTTGTCCATGCCGGCTCGGTATAGTTTCTTGTGTATGGTATGGGCCGGGCGTTCAGCGTAGCCGGAAAATACTTTAGCGGCCCTGCCGGTAGGGGCAAGCAACACAGGGAAATAACCTGCCGATGGCAGGACTCTTACAAGGGCGCTGATTATGGTGGTTTTGCCGGTTCCGGCGTAACCTTCGAGCAGGAATAGCGGGAATTGGCCTTTCTCAGTAAGTACAAATCCGGCCAGCATATTGATAAGCCTTTCCTGTCCCGGTGTGGGGTTGTAAGGAAACTGGCGTAAAATGCCCTCTGTGAGTGCCTGCTGGTTCATGGCCTGGTTTGTTAAAAAATGAGGCAGCGCATATCAGAACGGGTAACCTATCCCAAAGTTCCACACGGCTTTTTTCAGCCTGAAATCATCGGCATTGAACCACTGGTCGTCGAGCGAAGGATTTTTTGTCCTGAGGCCCCAGTCGAGGCGGAAAATGAAGAAAGAGAAGTCGAACCTGAGACCGAAACCAGTATCCAGCGCCAATTGATCGAAGAATGATTTTAGCCTGAATTCACCGCCGCTGAAATCAGGATTTTCTTTTCTGAGCCAGATGTTCCCGGCATCGGCAAACAAACTGCCATGAATAAAATTGTAAACCGGGAAACGGTATTCAAAACTACCCTGGATCATAATATCACCTGTACGGTCGTAACGTATTGATTGTGAAGAATATGTTCCGGGGCCCAGCGAGCGGAATTTCCACCCGCGCATATCGTTGGCACCGCCAAGCCAGAATCCTTTTTCAAAAGGCAGTGCTTCACTATTGCCATAAGGAATTCCTGTCCCGGCGGCAAGCCTTACTGCAACGGTATTTTTGCCGGCGATTTCCCAGAAATGGCGAAGGTCGACATCCAACCTGAAATATTGCGCATACCTTACACCGAAATGCTCATAATAGCTGTTTTCGGTTTTTTGTGACCCTGAAATATTATCGACCGCATGCAGCAGATTGCCGGCAGTTTCGGTTGTCAGCCTGATAAAATAGAGCCTTTTCTGCTTTGAGAGCATTTGGTTGCTGTGGGTAATGCTGAACCTTATCATGCCGAGCAGGTGATCGGAATACTGGCTCACGAAATAGGGGTCGGACAATGAATTGAGATATGCCTGGAAAGTGGAATCGGTTTCGATGCCAACATAATTGAGTTCAAGCGGGGTGAAGGTATAACGTGTTTTTTCCGATTTGCTCCATTGGTAAGACAGGAAAAGCGTAGATATTTTCCTTGTATAGTCAGGGCGGTTTTCAAAATTATACCCGCCGCTAATTGATGTACGGGCCAGCGAATACACTGAATTGTCGAAAATATGAAAAGGTGCGAGGAGCCTTGGAATATCGAGCCCTGTTTCGACACCAGCCTGGAAAGTATTGAAGAACAGGAATTTGTTAGCTTTTTCTCCTTCAGGCAGGTTTCCCTGTACTTCAGCTGCTCCTGTGAGTTTTATCCGAAAGGTTTCCGATCCCCTGAAAATGTTCCTGTTCATCAGGAGCGTATTCACACCCATACCCAATGTTCCGCCGGAGTTTGTACCTTCAGTACCTATGTTCATAATAAAAGCCGGGTTGCGTGATAGCCTGATATTGCAATCGAGCCACTGGCAGCCTGGTTTCAGGCTGCTGTCGGCAGCAATTGGAATATAACTCACTGTTGCCGAACGAATTGCCGATAAGTTGACAAGTCGTTTGTAGGTAAGGTTTCCTGCATCAAGAGTAAATGGTTGCTTTTCCGATACAACCACAGCATCAGCAATGGTAGAGAAACGAATCCTGGCAGGGCCGGTTTGTATGAAGTAAAGTTTCGGGGAGATTGAGTCTCTTTTGTGACGCGGATAGAAATATGGGATGGTGTCAGGCTTGGCTGCCGATGTGATCAGTGCATCGATGTCGGTATTTATAAAGATTTTGCGGTAGTAAAACTTTGAATGACTGAGTCGCAGCAGCGAGTCGCCAGGCGTTGACATACCTGTTGACTGCCCCGTAATATCGAGTTTCAGGTCTACCTGGTGTTCACCTAAAGTGGTATCGGCAGTGTAGGTTATGTCAGTCTTAGAAAATGAGAAATAACCTTGGTTTTTCAAAATTGAAGCGAATCGGTCTCTCTCATCATCAAGAACATAAGTATCGAAAATCATTCCTGGCTTTATCAGCGACTCACCGGCTGTTTTGTAGTAAATACTTTCAATAGCCGTATCAGGAATGTGTGCATTAAATGAGGAAACGAGGTAAGGGCGGCCTGTTTGTATCCTGTAAATCACCTCCGCATGACTGCCTTTGTAAATGGCTTTATGACTCACGGTGGCTGATGGAAAACCTTTATTGGCAGTGTATTGCCTGATGAGCGCCGATGACCGGAGTGTCAGGTTGCTGTCGAATAATACCGGTTCGGTCCCGAAAGCCTGTTTAAGGTATTTCCTGAAACGGGTTTGCTTTCCCTGGTTTGCCTGACGGTATACCCAAACTCCGGGGTGAAAATAAGTGAACATATTTTTGACCGCCTTCTGCTGGATGAACCCTTCCACTTCTTCCGTCGGAATGTATGTGTTATCAAGCTTTATAACATTCCTGGTGAGCAAATAGCCGCCTCTTTTCTGAACTTTCAGGGTGGAGTTGCACGATGCCAGTGCCAGTAAGGCAAAACACAAAATGATAAATGAAAGCTTGGTAATATGGCATCTCATACAACAAAAGTATGAAAATGCGGCTAACTGTATTCGCTGTGGATGTGATACAGCTCAGAATCTGGTTCAGGGTTAATACATAAATGAGTAGTCACCGGATGGTTTTTCGGACCAGAGAGCTATTTTTACCCTGCACAATCTTTATTTCAGCTGGTTAAACCAGTTGATCGTGCTTATACCCCAGGGTACCAGGCCAGTTCCATGGGTGAGACCTTCCATGGGCAGGAGTGTGACTTTCGATGGACTGACGCCCATGCTGATGAACCGGTTATAGATGATGTCCGATTGATTTGGCGGAACATTTTGGTCGGCAGTGCCGTGATAAAAGCGGATGACGGCATCGCAATTCCATGCACTGGCCGAGTTTGCCGTAAGCAATGACCGGAGAGTGACAAAATCAGCACTTGTTGAAAAACTGTTTATCATTTCATCGGTCACCAGTTTGGCGATGGTATCATTGAGCTGAGCATTAACCTCATCGTTGCTGTGGGTTCCGTCGAATAATCCGGGAATACGGCTGGCATATGGCTCTTTAAAGAACTGTGTTAAGGGCCCGGGCATATCGCCGGCATCAATCCTGGAATAGATAAAGTAGGGGAGGTACAGCGGCCCTGGAAATGTTTGAAGTGCAAGCACGTGATCCGACATGGCCATGAGGTCGTATGCCCCGGCCCCGCATGAGGCAGCCGCTACGTTAATCTCCGTTGAATAGCTTTGCTCGCATTTTTGCAGGGTTGTAAGGGTAGCCCAGCCTCCCTGTGAATAGCCCATCAGGAAATATTTGCCCGAGCTTTTTGCTTTCACCTGCCCATCGTTAAGCAACTCTTTTGCTGCAAGTATCATGTCAACAACCGAACCTGTAGTCGACTCCTTGTCATAGTATGGATGAATCATTGACTGCGATTCGCCGAAGCCCAGGTAATCGGCAATCACTACAATATAACCGTTGCCGGCCATCGCTTCCATAAGCGAGTACATCAGCTCGTTTGGATTGACGGAAGGGGCATTGTAGTGTGAAGTATTGGTACCGTTCTGGAAACTGATAACCGGAAATTCACCTTCCGAAGATGGAATGCAAACCAGGCCGGAAGCTGTAACCTCTGCATTATGGAAAGTGGTCTTATAGGTAATCCTGTATATATCAACACCATAGGCAGTTGACGAAATGATGGGATTGATCTCAGGGAATTCAGTGCTTTGAGTGCCCAGGATTGCTTTGATAAATCCTGAACTATAGGAATCGATTATCTCGGAACTTTCCAGGTATTTGTTTTCGACAGGTGTGTTATCGCCGTCTTTTTTACATCCGGCTAATGAGAATATAACCAGGAAGATGAAGCAAATGCTTGCTAAACTTGCCAGCCGGTGTGTTAAGGTTGAAAGGGATATGTTTTTCATGATAAAGATCTTGTATGTATTCAACATAAAGTTAATACAAATGGTTCAGTAAGAGAAATAAATGATTATTCGTTAAGAAT
>DAONEL010000066.1:2403-15462 GCA_035403045.1 Bacteroidales bacterium | reverse complement strand
GGACAAAAAATCATCACCATTGGCGGTATTCACGGACGTATTGTTGAACTTCAGGAAACCACTGTTACCATCGAGGTTGAAGGCGGTGTAAGGCTTCGTCTTGAGAAGTCAGCCGTTGCAGCCGACTCACAGGATCAGCTTGGCAGCGAGGCTAAGTAAGTGACCAAAACTTTCCGGAAAGCATAACCGGAGCCGCATACCCTCCTGATCCACCATGAAACCGAGCGGTAATCAGCCTGACACAATTGAAAACGGTGCAAACGACTCATCAAAAAGGTCGTTTAAAATGCGCCTTGCAGTTTTTATCGTCTGCCTGGGTATCTCGTCGCTGATGTGGCTCTTCATTGAGCTTACCAAAGATTACACAACGGATATAAAATATAGCGTTTCGTTTACCAATGTTCCAAAGGACTTAATTCTTCAGAACAGCAACGACTCGAGTATTACGGTAGGTATTACCGCCCAGGGCTTCGAACTGCTGACAACAAGGCTTTTCAGGAAAAGGCAGGAACTCATGATTGACCTTGCTGATATCCGCATCAGGAAGGAGAGTGAGGGTTATTCGGCTTTTATTCCGGCTACTAAACTCTTACAACAGTTTGGCAGGCAGATAAGCTATTCAAAATCAATTTCATATATCCGCCCGGATACCTTGTTTTTCAGGTTCTCGGATGTTTACCGTAAGGAAGTTCCGGTGAGGCTCAATCTTACCTATACTTTTGAACAGCAGTACCAGCTTTACGATTCATTGCAATGGTCGCCCAGGACGGTTACAGTTTCAAGCATTAAGGATGTGATTGATACGATACGATTTGTCACCACGGTGAGCACCATGAAGACGGGTATCGACAGCAGCCTCAATTTCAAGATTCCGCTCAGTAAACCGCTGGGCCGCGGAATGATCACGTATTCAACTGATTCGGTGACTGTAAGGATGCCGGTTCAAAAGTATACTGAGGCCACGTTCACGGTACCTGTAAATATCACCGGCAACACATCGCAGCTCAGGATTTTTCCCGACCAGGTTGAAATCACCTGCATGGTTCCTATGATCGATTACAGGAAAGTAGAGGCGGCCAGTTTCTCGGCTGCAGTGCAGGCCGATGGCCCGACGCTGTCGCAGAATTCAAAACTGAAAGTTAACCTTTCAAATGTTCCGGCCGGAGTCAGGATACTGAGTGTAAAGCCTGAATTTGTAGAATACATCATCATTTCACCATGATCAGGGTTGGGCTTACCGGCGGTATAGGCAGCGGAAAATCAGTTGTTGCAATGGTTTTCAGCCACCTGGGTGTTCCGGTGTATCATGCTGATGCTGAAGCTAAGAAGTTGTATTATTATCCTGAAGTTTTGGCTGAGGTTATTAACGCGTTTGGGAATGAAGTGGTTGACCATGAGGGGATTCTCGACAGAAAAAAGCTAGCAGGAATTGTCTTCACCGACCCTGTGAAACTTGCTAAGCTGAACGCGATCATTCACCCTCATGTGGAGGATGATTTCAGAACGTGGTTCCAATCAAAGGAAGGCAACCGGCTTATTATTCATGAGGCAGCCATTCTATTTGAGAGTGGTTTTAACCGTTTTTTCGATAAAACAATTGTCGTTACAGCTCCTGAAGAGTTATGTATAAAAAGGGTAATGCAACGTGATGGTATCAGTCGCGGCGAGGTGGAACGGCGTATGAAAAATCAATGGGATGCAGGCAAAAAAGCAGCGCTTGCCGATTATGTTCTCACCAATGATGAGCATAACATGCTCCTTCCACAGGTGCTTGAATTGTATGACAGGCTGATCAGCCTGTGATTATATGATGATTTTTATCTGGCTACGTGAAAATTAAAGACGGGAGTGCCCAGCGTGCCCATCAGTCGGATCCACACCGGCAGCAGTTGCTCCGTAGCCCGTGAGGCACTGATGTCACCGAGGTCAATGATATTTCTCCATCCGAAGTCAGTCAGGATATTCTTTACCACAGTTTTTGCATCAGAATCATTGCCACAAACAAAAATATCGTGCTCGCCATTTACCAGCCCGGGGTTAACCATTACCTGGCAATTCATAGTGTTGAGGGTTTTAACCACTTTGGCACCAGGAAATTCACGCTGAATGGTTTCACCGAGTGAGTCGGTATTACAAATCAGAAGTGAAGGAGGCATTCCCTTGCTGAAATCAAGAGCGTTGGCAAGGTCAACAAGTATTTTACCGGCAAGATGTTTTTCACCGGCCAGCCTGAGCGCTTCGATGGTTGACTCACCTTTGGTACAATTGAATATTATCTCACCAAATGCTGCCGCATCGGCAAAGGTGCCCTGAGATGCATTAAGACCACAGGATTGTGTCCATTCCAGGGCTTTAATGTTATCGGGAGTGCGCGATCCCATCATCACCTGATGGCCTGTTTCAATAAGTTTTGTACCAATGGCGTTACCAACCATCCCGGTGCCAAGTACTGCAATTTTCATCTTTACGTCGATTTGAATCATGAATTAAATTGATGCGAAAGATTTATCGCCGTTTACTTATGTCGGATCTGCTGTCCGAAACACAGTTGTATAACCTGTTTCCCGCTGATTTGTTCATATTGCTGATTATTTCTTACTGGTAAGTGCTACTTTTGTCTTTGAAGTTAATAAATATAAAAACCAATTCAGAATTCACATGTCAGAACAAATATTAGGAGTAGGTTCCAGGGTAAGGCACCCGCAATTCGGGAAAGGAGTTGTAGTTCAGGTGCGTTCAGATGCTTATGAGATAGGATTCATAGAGACCGGAGTTAGGCAGATAATGCGCGATTTTACCGGCCTTGAGGTGATCGAAGCCGTTGAAACACCTTCGGACATGGCCACTTACGAGAAAATTGAAAAAAGCCTTGTTCGAATCCTGCGGCGCTTCAGCGATGTAAGCGAAATTACCCAGATGGGCCAGCGGTGGAACAACGGCAAGATGGTGCTGTATCCGGGTGATAATACAACGAAGGAGAAAGAAGTGCCGCTGGAAGCATTTTTTCATAAGATTGTGATGGTGCGCGACCGCCTGCGTGTGCTGGAAGCCAAGATAAATGCCAGCAGCCTGAATGATGAAGACAAGGTGGAGCTGCAGCAGTATATAACCCGTTGCTATGGAAGCCTCACTACCTTCAATGTGCTGTTTAAGAATAAGGAAGACCAGTTCATCGGGGAAAAAGGCGCATAAAAGTCAATCATTAATATAAAAAAATCCCTTCGGGACTTGCCCGGAGGGATTTTTTTTGTTTATAAGAGATAATGGTTTAGAATGATCCCTGG
Organism: Bacteroidales bacterium; assembly: GCA_035403045.1. Taxonomy (GTDB): domain Bacteria; phylum Bacteroidota; class Bacteroidia; order Bacteroidales; family UBA4417; genus UBA4417. The sequence goes on along the minus strand of DAONEL010000066.1, from coordinate 12,178 downwards.
AGTGAGATGATAAAATTTCTCCCGGGGGCACTGATTCCGCTGGCAAAATAGCGGTAATGCTGATCGAGGATGTTCTCGACAGTGGCCTGGAGGCCCAGGTAACGGTTAAACTGGTAACCGGCTTTCAGGCTGAGCGTGTACCAGCCCGGCATTCCGTCGGCAGTTGCATATTGCTGGTTGTCTTCGCCGCTCGGACTGTAATCTTTGATATCCTTTTTGGCATTATACCGGGCATAGAATTCAGCAGAGAACTTTGTAAGTTCAAGCCTGAGAGCGGTTTTGCCGAACATAGGCGGAATGTGATCCAGCGGAACACCGCCTTCAGAAACAGTTCCTTTAGTGTAGGTGAGACTGCTTGTTAATGACAGTGATTTCGTCAGCTTGGCGAGCAGATTGGCTTCAACGCCATAGATAACAGCTTTTTCAGCATTCTGCAACGACTGAACTGCCGCCATGTTGCCGTCGAACTCAATCGAATCCTGCCCGTTGTAAGTGGTAGCTTCAACTACGAAAGCATCCCTGAGTAAAGTGTAAAATCCGGTCACTTCGAACTGTACTTTTTCAGCAAACGTTTTACCGATGCTGAGTTCACTGTTGTATGCGTTCTCAGGTTTCAGCCCGGGATTGGGTACGATGAGGATTGTTGAGCTGAAATCGTTGAGTTTCGAAAGGTCGTCGAGGTTAGGAGCCCTGAACCCTGATGACAGGTTAGCAGTGAAACGCCAGTCGTTGCCCGGCTGGTAAACCAGTCCGAGGCTTCCATTAATCGCGGTATTGCTCTGCTTAATCACCGGATCGAACGGAAACTTTAAAATATCCATCATCTCAGGAGTGTACTCGGCATCCAGTTTCACATAGTTAAACCTGATGCCCTGTGAGAAAATAAGCTGCTTGTTTATTTCCCAATTGTTTGACGCATAGGCTGCAAGGTTCACCATCCGGTCGCCGCCGTCGGGATAACGGGTTGCAACATTATAGAGGATTTCACCCGTTTTGATATTCTCGTTGTATGCTTTTGAGCCTACTTTATTCAGAATGCTTTCCAGCCCGTAGCGAAGTTCATGCTTGCCGGCTATATTCTTGTGAAAATCAGCGTTTAAAGAAAAAATATCAACAGTTTCTTCCTGGTGTTTCTTGTTTGATTTGCCGAATTTGCGGCTCACACGGTCTTCACTGATATTCTGGTAAGCAGCCAGAACCTGCATATTATCGTAAAGCTTTGTCGGTTTGAACCATTCACTTTTCAGTGAAAAATGGCTGCGGGTTTGAGGGCCATAATACCATTCTGCATATGTAAGCATATCACCGGTGTATTCGGTAAGCCGGTCATAACGGGGTATATTGCTCGAGTTGGAGTACTGCATATTCAGCGTGAGTGCATAATACTGAGTTGGCTTATAGAGTATCTTGCCGAAAAGGTCGTACTGGGTATATCCGGAGTTTTTCTGAACAAGCGGGTCACTATTCTCAGTCATAACATCTTTTCCGTCAATACGTTCTGAGTAATACAGGCATTTTCCCCAGTCGCCGTATTTGTCGTCACGTTTGCTGCCTTGACGCAAGTCGCCGATATCCTTGGTGCTGAAGCCAAATAGAGCGGCCAGTTTCTTACCGCCTGCATTCAGGCTTAAGCTTTGGGAATACTCATTGGCTGCTGTTGAGTACCGGAACATGGCATTTCCAGAAGTGAAAACTTTGTCGCCTGAGGACAACACCGGGTTACGGGTATAAAAATGCATTACGCCACCCATTGCATCACTGCCGTAAATCACCGAGCCGGGGCCGTGAACAATTTCAACACGACTCAGAATATTGGGATCAATGGTAATGATGTTTTGCAAATGCCCGGCGCGGAATATTGCATTGTTCATTTTTACTCCGTCAACTACCAATAACACGCGACTCGACTCCATTCCCCTGATCACAGGACTTCCGCCACCAAGCTGGCTGGTCTGGACAAAAACCTTTCCCGATTGCTGCAGCAGGTCGGCAGAGGTTTGGGGGTTACCTGACTGTATCTGACGCGCTTCCAGGATGTCGACTTTAACCGGCAGGTCGCTGTATTTTTCTTCCACCTTATTGGCTGAGAAAACAACTTCTTCAAGCCTGATGACGGCAGTTGTGAGATAAACGGTGTTGTTTTTTGCAATGACATCAGTCTTCGCTATTGTTGCCTGCGTGAACGACAAGTGTTTGAAGATCAAAGAGTCGGTATTTCGGAATGAAGAAATATCTGCTATACCCCGGGCGTTGGTTGTAGCTGTGATTGCTTTGGAAGCGTTGTAAATGAGGCAATTACTTATGGGCTGAAGGTCGGATGCTGAAAGTACTTTTACCTGTTGTGCAAACAGTATTGCTGATTGAAGGAGAATGAGCAGAGTAATTATTGTTTGTTTCATGTTGTTTTTAAGTTATTGGATAACATACATTAACCGGATCATCTTTGTCCGGGGTGAAAAAAAAGGCTAGTCCGGCCGCTTGGCCTGACGTGCTTCTGATAATAAAATCAGGAATTGTTTTGAGGAGGAGGGACTTCTACTGAAAGGTACGGAAGCAGGATTATGCCTGAGTATTCAGCCTGTGAAATCCGGGTATTTACCATGCATGTTGTAGCGGATTTATTAGAAACCAATGCCGTTTTGATGATATTCTCTGTTATCGATCGGATTGGTTTTTGCATCGCTTTGGAAGGCGATGACTGATCATTAAAATTCCGGGCTTTGGCAAGCAGATTTTCTTCGTTATGGTCGCGAATGCAGGTATAAATCACATTTCCATCCTTGACTTTCTCGTCAATTATATCATACATTTTATCTTTAATACGTATTTCGCGCAATTTGCTGCCGTTTGATTCGCTATTTACTGCGAATACCGGCAATGTGATAAAGACAAGATCTTTGTTGTTGAGAGAACGATTTTTTGCAGTTTTTGCTTCATTTCGCACCGCACTACTCATTGCCTGAAAATACACCATATAACCCATTGAATTATAGATGATTGCAAGGGAAAGAAGCAGGGAGATAGCTCGTGATATGCGTTTCAGCATAGAACAAAAGTAGCAATATTATTGAACAAATATTTCTGTGTTTGTTTATTAGGTCAACTCTCTGTAATTTAGTGTGGAAAAATAGATTGTGGTATCTAATCTGAAAAAATATGTTGTTTGACACCGACCTGATCAAATCTGTTTACGCGAAGTTTCCTTCAAAAGTTGACAAAGCCCGGCAAATGCTTGGCAGGCCGCTGACCCTGAGCGAAAAAATTCTTTATGCTCATTTATGGGATGAATTGCCTGCAGTGCCTTTTGCCAGGGGGAAAGATTATGTGAATTTCGGCCCTGACCGGGTAGCCATGCAGGATGCAACGGCACAAATGGCTTTGCTGCAGTTTATGACTGCCGGCCGCGACAGGACTGCCGTTCCCAGCACAGTTCATTGCGATCACCTGGTGCAGGCTTACAAAGGTGCCAGTGAAGACCTGGGCCTGGCCATGAGCCAGAACAAGGAAGTGTACGATTTCCTCGAGTCTGTTTCAGCAAAATATGGCATCGGCTTCTGGAAGCCCGGGGCCGGAATCATTCACCAGGTAATCCTCGAAAATTATGCTTTTCCCGGTGGTATGATGATTGGTACCGATTCGCATACCGTGAACGCCGGAGGCCTGGGAATGATGGCTATCGGCGTGGGTGGTGCCGACGCCATGGATGTTATGGCCGGCATGCCGTGGGAACTCAAGATGCCGTCATTGATTGGTGTGAAACTGACCGGAAAAATGAACGGATGGACTTCGGCGAAGGATATTATTCTCAAAGTTGCCGGCATTCTCACCGTGAAAGGCGGCACCGGCGCTATCGTGGAATACTTTGGCGAAGGAGCGGACAGCCTGTCGGCAACCGGCAAAGGAACTATATGCAATATGGGTGCTGAAATCGGTGCAACCACCTCCATTTTCGGCTACGACGAGGCCATGAGCCGCTACCTGAAAGCCACCGGCAGGACTGTGATTGGTGAGTTGGCCGATGGACTCACAACCCACCTTCGCTCTGATGATGATGTTTATTTGAACCCGGAAAAATATTTCGACCAGTTGATTGAGATTGATCTTTCAACGCTCGAACCATATGTGAACGGCCCTTTTACTCCCGACGCCGCTTACCCGGTTTCGGAATTTGTGAAAGTGGTGAAGGAAAAAGGTTATCCTCAAAAACTCGAAGTCGGATTGATCGGTTCGTGCACCAATTCATCCTATGAAGATCTCACCCGGGCAGCATCAGTTGCAGCGCAAGCAAAGGAAAAGAGACTTTCGGTCAACGCCGAATTTATCGTTACACCCGGATCGGAGCAGATAAGGTACACCACCGGGCGCGACGGATTGCTGCAAACTTTTGAGGATATTGGCGGAGTGGTGATGGCCAATGCCTGCGGACCATGTATCGGGCAATGGAAACGTCATACCGACGATCCTGAGCGTGCCAACAGCATCATCACTTCCTTTAACCGGAATTTTGCCAAACGCAACGATGGCAATCCCAACACGCACAGTTTTGTCGCGTCTCCCGAAATTGTTACAGCCTACGCTATAGCCGGCGACCTTACTTTTAACCCGCTGACCGACTACCTCGTGAACAGCAATGGTGAAAAGGTAAAGCTTTCGGAACCCACTGGAATGGAACTTCCTCCGGCTGGTTTCGATGTGAAAGATGCCGGGTATCTTGCACCTCCTGATGATGCCCATGACCTGAAAATCAATGTGAAGCCGGATTCAGAAAGGCTTCAGCTGCTTGAACCTTTCGGTGAATGGACGGGCAGGGATTATGAAAAACTGCCTCTGCTTATCAAGGCCAAAGGCAAATGCACTACTGACCATATCTCGATGGCCGGCCCCTGGCTTCGATACCGCGGGCACCTCGACAATATTTCGAACAACCTGCTGATCGGGGCGATCAATTTCTTCAACGAAAAGGCTAACCTGGTGAAGAACCAGTTAACCGGGACTTTTGATACTGTTCCGGCCACAGCACGTGCCTATAAAGCAGCCGGCATCGGCTCGATAGTGGTTGGCGATGAAAATTACGGTGAAGGCTCATCACGCGAACATGCCGCCATGGAGCCACGCCACCTGGGTGTAAAAGCAATCCTGGTCAAATCGTTCGCCCGTATTCATGAAACCAATCTCAAGAAACAAGGAATGCTGGCACTCACTTTTGCCAACAAGGCAGATTACGATCTTATCCGTGAAGATGACAGGATCGACATCAGGGGGCTGGTTTTATTTGCACCCGGCAAGCCGCTGGAACTGATACTGCATCATGCCGACGGTACCCAACAGGCTATAACCGTGAATCATTCATACAATGATCTGCAGATAGAGTGGTTCAAAGCCGGAAGTGCGCTAAATTTGATCCGTAAAAACCTGAAAAAATAAATCCTTAATTCAAAACAACCGATGAAAACAATCTCACGGGTATTCCTGCCGGTAATCGTGGTTACCGCATTGTTGTTCAGCACCTCATGCCTCGATTGTATCGAAGGCGATGGAAATGTTATACAGAAGACAATTGAAGTTGGAAACTTTACCAAAATCAAGCTCAACGGCGATGCGAACATCACACTCACAAGCGATACAGCAGCGATATTTCTGATAAAGGGTGAGAAAAATATCCTTGACGAATACCGAGTTGAAGTGGAAGGAAATACGCTGAAGATCGGGAGCCGGCATTGCCTCCGTAATCATGAGCAGGTTAGCCTTCAAATACCATATACAAAGCTTGAATCGGTGATTATCAACGGGTCAGGATCGGTTTTTGCCAATGAACCCATACTCTCTTCATCACTCGAGTTGAAGATTAACGGTTCTGGTAATTTTGAGGTTCCGCTGGAGGTGCAGGATGTTTCAGGAACAATCAGCGGGTCCGGAGATATCGTGCTCACAGGGTCGGCAAAGAATTCGGATTTCACCATTAATGGTTCCGGCAATATTGATACTCCTGACCTTACTTCAGACCATTGCTCGGTGACAGTAAACGGTTCAGGCGACTGCACTGTTTGGGTGACCGGAAACCTGAAAGTTGATGTTCGCGGAAGCGGCAACGTTTACTATAAGGGAAATCCTTCCATTCAGACGGATATCAAAGGATCGGGATCGGTGAGCAAGAAAGATTAAGCTGATTAAAAACCTTTGACAGGATAATACTAAAACCGGTCCGGGAGGCGTTATCAATCCAATAACAATCGCCTTCCGGATATATTTTAATTCATCAATTTGTGAAAGCACTTTTCAGAGTAATTCTCCCTCTTCTTTTCATCCTGACAAACATACACGGTTATGCCCAAACAGGCGGCAACAATGCGTATAAGTTCCTCACGCTGACCAACTCAGCAAGGATAGCAGCCATGGGTGGAAATTTCCTCGCGGTCGATGATAACGATATCACCCTCACCCAGGCCAATCCATCGCTCATCAATGCGTCGATGCATAACAGCCTGTCGCTGGGATTTGTGGATTATTACAGCGATATCAACTATGGTTTTGCCATGTATGGCCACAATTTCGCGAAAGCTGGAAGTTTTGTCGGCAGTATGCAGTACATCAGTTATGGTGATTTCTCCGAAACGAATGAACAGGGCGAGCAACTGGGCACTTTCAATGCCGGTGAATATGCTTTTAACGTTGGGTGGGGAAGGTCGCTGGATTCGGTGTTCAGGATTGGCGCCAATGCCAAAATGATCCTTTCAAACCTGGAATCGTATAATTCAGTAGGAGTGGCTGTTGATGTAGCCGGAAGTTATGTGCCGAATGACAAAACCTGTATATCGTTATTATTCAGGAATATAGGAAGGCAAATCACTACTTATTCGTCCAATGGTGTGGAACCATTGCCTTTCGAGATTCAATTGGGTTTTTCACGTCGTCTGGAGCACCTGCCATTCAGGGTTTCAGCATTGCTCACACATCTCGAGAGATGGGATCTTACCTACGATCTTCCTGAATCACAGTCAACAGGCGAAACCACAACACGTTCGGGAATTGGTGATTTTACCGATAAGGCTTTCAGGCATGTGGTGATTGGCGGTGAGTTTATGCCTGCAAAGTTTCTCAGTCTCAGGCTGGGATATAACTACCAGCGCCGCCAGGAAATGACGGTTTCAACCCGCACCGGCATGGTTGGTTTTTCGTGGGGTCTCGGACTGAAGGTTTCGAAATTCGGGATTAACTACTCGCGTTCACGTTATCACCTTGCCGGGTCGCCCAATTATATTACCATTACCACTAACCTTGGTGACTGGGCTAAAAAGTAACAAAGGGCGATTCTTCTTTTTCGTTCATTTCGTAAGTTAAACTTCAGGAGTATGAAAGTGACCATAGACCCGGATGCCGGGTTTTGTTTTGGTGTATCGCGGGCAATTGCTGCTGCCGAGAATGAGCTTTCGGCGGGAGGGGAGTTATACTGCCTGGGCGATATCGTTCATAATTCGGAAGAGCTGGAAAGGTTGAAATCCAAAGGATTAAAAATAATTTCCCACGAGGACCTGCCATCGCTCAGCGGCAAAAAGGTGCTCATCCGTGCCCATGGCGAACCGCCTCAGACCTTTGAAACAGCCAGCAAACTTAATATCACCCTCATTGATGCTACCTGCCCCATTGTAAACAAGCTGCAGCAAAGGATCAGCAAGAGCAACCAGGCAACAGCCGTTGAGGGTGGCAATGTGCTCATTTATGGAAAACCGGGACATGCCGAAGTTGTCGGGTTGGTCGGGCAGACTAACGGCAACGCCATCGTGATCAACAAGAAGGAAGACCTTGACAGGGTTGATTTCTCAAAACCGGTTCATCTTTATTCGCAAACCACGATGGATAAGGAAGGGCTCGATGATATTGCCGCTGAAATTGAAAAGAGGCTTGAAAACAATGGCGGACAAGGGCTTACGGTTCACAATACTATCTGCGGACAGGTTTCGGGGCGCGCACCGCTGGTAAGGGCTTTTGCCAGGAAACATGTTGTAATTGTGTTTGTGAGCGGAAAGAAAAGTTCGAACGGCGCCTGGCTTTTTTCAGTCTGTCATTCGCAAAACGAGCGCAGCTATTTTGTTTCGTCAAAGGAAGAATTACAAAAGGATTGGTTCAGTGAAGCTGAATCAGTGGGAGTGACCGGAGCTACTTCCACGCCGCCGTGGCTTCTGGACGAAATTGCTGCGGAAATTTCAACATTTTAGCGTTTTTGCCTGAATAGGTTTAAATTTGCCTTCGGGGTGAAGTGAACCCTGTTGTAACTCTGTATCCCGTGTATCTAAGGCGCCTCCAGGTAACCAATTTTAAAAACTACAGCGAAGCCGATATCTCCTTCTCTGAGAAGATCAACTGCTTTGTCGGTAATAATGGCGAGGGAAAGACCAACCTGCTTGATGCAATATATTACCTTTCTTATACCAGGAGCTATTTCGGAACCATTGATGCACAGAACATCCGCCATGGAGAGGACTTTTTCGCCATTCATGGCACATTTGCACGCAACGGTAATGCTCCCGATGTGGTTAGCTGCATTCAGAAGGCCGGCCAGAAAAAGCAATTCCGCCTTAACAAAAAGGAGTATGAGCGGCTTTCGGACCATATAGGCCTTTTCCCCTGTGTGATGATTTCGCCATATGACCGCGACCTCATAAACGAAGGCAGTGATATGAGGCGAAAATTCATTGATATGGTGATTTCGCAGTTCGACAAAGTTTACCTTGGAAGCCTGATCAGGTACAACCGCCTGCTTGAACAGCGCAACGCCCTGCTTCGCAGGTTTACTGAAAACAGGCATGTCGAGCACGACATGTTATCGCTTCTGGATGAACAGATGGTAGTGCCGGCAACCGAAATCCGCGAAAAGCGCCAACTTTTTATCAATGATTTTCTGCCGATCTTCAGCCATTATTTCGGGTTTATAAGCAGCAAGCGGGAAGAAGTCGGGATACGATATGAGTCTCAGTTACTTGAGAATTCATATGCTGATTGTGTAAAGCAGTCGCTGGAAAAGGACCTGGCTGTACGATATTCAACTGCCGGGATTCACAAAGATGAGCTGTCGTTCGAAATCGGTGGTTACCCGGTGAAGAGGTTTGGATCGCAGGGCCAGCAGAAATCGTTTGTAGTTGCTCTCAGATTGGCACAGTACGATTTTACCAAAGCCAGGCTTGGTTATAAACCGGTGTTGCTGTTCGACGATATTTTCGACAAGCTTGATCCCTCGCGGGTGGAGCAGTTGATAAAACTGACCGGTGACGAAAATTTCGGCCAGGTTTTCATCACCGATACGGAACCTGAGCGTATCCGCCGTATCTTTAATACCTTGCAGATTGGGCATAAGGTTTTCAAAATTACCGGGGGAGAAGCAGATGTGTTTGGAGAATAATTTGTACTGGGAGTTTTGTGTATGATCAGAAAATCAACCGAAATACTGCTGAAGGACGCGATTGATGAATGGCTGAAATCCAATCATTTCGATACGAAGTTGAATGAAACCAGGTTGATTTCATCGTGGGAGAAGGTTGCGGGGAAACTCATTGCCCGCCATACCGAGAACCTGTTCATCAAAAACCGGGAACTTTTCGTGAAGGTTGATTCCTCAGCCCTCAAGCATGAACTCACCTACATGAAAACAAAACTGCTGAAGAAACTCAACAAAGCGGCAGGTACAGCAGTGGTTGATGAGATAAGGTTTTTGTAATCAGAGACAAGTCTATCTAATTTCCACCTTCAACAATTTTTCCCCTTCCAGGAAAGCCTCCAGTTT
>DAONEL010000066.1:0-2303 GCA_035403045.1 Bacteroidales bacterium | reverse complement strand
TTCTGTGTGTCTAAGTGGTTTATTTTCAATTACTAACCTTTGTTAAAGTTCCGTAATTTGATTGCAGTCACCACTTTCTTGGTTGTCAGCGGGAAAGCGCTTTTCATGATCCAGTCGTAGTAAGAAGGTTCTTTGGTGAAGATGGTTTCCACCTTTTCACCCTTGTATTTTCCAAAGTTGAAGATTTCTTCGCCTTTGTCGTTGAAGATCACATTGCCCATCAGGTCAGCATTTCGGTTGAAGTACGAAAAGTCGTGAAGGGCTTTGATGTCATTCACTACAGGTTGAGAAATGTTGCCGTTACGGTCTTCATAATCAACCCCTTCGTAGCGATCGAGCTGGGCAAGCAGCACCTCGTAAGTGGCTCGGGTATCGGCTTCGGCTGAGTGGGCGTTTTCAAGCGGCCGGCCACAGTAAAACTTGTAAGCCGCTTTCAGTGTCCGGGGTTCCATCTTGTGGAAGATGTTCTGAACATCAATGATCCTGCGGTTTTTCATTTCAAACTCAAAACCGGCACGCATGAATTCTTCCACAATCAGCGGTATATCAAATTTTATGTTGTTGTAACCGGCAAGGTCGCTGTTCCCGATGAAAGCAATAAGGTTACCGGCAAGTTCCTTGAATGTAGGCTTGTCTTTAACATCCTCGTCCTTAATACCGTGAATGGCGACTACTTCAGCAGGGATATGCATTTCAGGATTCACGAGGTGTACCCTTGTTTCTTCTCTTCCGTCGGGGTTGATTTTGAGCACTGCGATTTCAACTATACGGTCGTTGGCAATGTTTGTTCCGGTGGTCTCAAGGTCGAAAACGGCCAGCGGGCGTGTAAGTTTTAGTTGCATGGTAAGGTTTTTCAGGAAATGGCTCATGCCATTCCTTATTCATAGTTCAAAGAAAAGAAAAATTGTTTTACCGCGAATTGTCAGAATCCTTTGAATGCTGATTCGGAACGTTAATTCTTTGGAAATCAGCAACCATTTCTTTTGTGAGTGTCCGCATACGGGCAATATGCCATGAGACAAGGATGGCAATCAACAGTAAAATAATTCTCGCAGGCCAGAATTTAACCAGGAAAATGACCGAGTTGCCGATTGAAAGCCAGATCATGCTTATTGCTATAATTTTGATCTTTAGCGGGATAGCCCTGTGTTGGTAATAATTCTTCAGGTATTTACCAAATAATCTGTGATTGAGTATCCAGTTGTAAAGCCGGTCAGAACTTTTGAGAAAACATGCTGCCGCCAGGAGCAGAAACGGGGTTGTGGGCAGCAAGGGTAGCACAATTCCTAAAATCCCCAATCCGAGCGACACAAAACCTGATATGATCAGCAATGCTTTTTTCATGAGAATATTATCCTGGATGGTTTTTCCGGATGTTCAGTTAAGAAAAATGAGAGCTAAGGCGGAGTTTCTCACGCTATAAGCACCAGGGGAAGAATGACTTACAATGATCAGATTGCGGTGTTCGGGTCAAAGCCTTCGAGCAGTTGCTGCATGCGTTTGATGAACTGGCCTCCCAGGGCGCCGTCAACAATGCGGTGGTCGTAGGCAAGCGACAGCATACAAATGTGGCGTATGGCAATCACATCGCCTTCGCTGGTTTCGAGTACCCACGGGCGTTTCTTGATGCTTCCGATACCCAGAATTGCAACCTGCGGCTGGTTGATGATCGGAGTGCCGGTGAGGCTGTCGAAGGTTCCGAAGTTTGTAATTGTGAAGGTACCTCCCTGTATATCATCAGGATCCAGTTTGTTTTTGCGGGCTTTGTCTGCCAGCGAGTTAACCTCAAATGCTATGCCTTTGAGATTTTTCTGGTCAGCGTTTTTGATCACCGGTACTATCAGGTTTCCGTTGGGCAGCGCTGCGGCCATACCAACGTTTACATTTCTCCTTTGGATGACCTTGTAACCATCAATTGAGGCGTTTACATTGGGGAACTCCCTGAGTGCTTTGGCAGCAGCTTCAACAAAGAATGGAGTGAATGTAAGTTTTTGTCCTTCACGCTTTGCAAAATCGTCTTTCACTTTATCGCGCCAGCGGACAATATTGGTCATGTCCACTTCGATGAAAGAAGTAACATGAGGTGAAACGTTTTTCGACATCACCATGTGATCGGCAATCATACGGCGCATGCGATCCATTTCCACGATGACATCGCCGGTGCCTGGAGCAATTGGTTCCGGTTTAGAAGCAGCCGGTGTAGCTGAAGGAGCAGCTTTAGGCTGAATGGCAGCAGGTTGTGATTTCCTGGTTTCGAGGTACGACACCATGTCCTGTTTAGTCAAACGGCCATCTTTACCTGA
>DAONEL010000065.1:0-15476 GCA_035403045.1 Bacteroidales bacterium | reverse complement strand
TCAGATTATGAACAAAAACATGTTAAATAATTCTTCTTCAGTGTTTGTATGTATTGAAATTATTACTAATTTTGCACCCTCTTAAATAAAGCCTTCATTGCCATGAGAAAAGACATTCATCCCAAAGAATACCGGCTGGTAGTTTTTAAAGACATCTCGAACGATTACGCTTTCATGACCCGGTCGACCGTTGCAACCAAAGAAACCATCAAATGGGAAGACGGTAAAGAGTATCCTTTGGTAAAACTTGAAATATCGAACACATCGCATCCTTTCTATACCGGTAAGATCAAGCTGGTTGACACAGCAGGACGTGTTGATAAGTTCCGCCAGAAATACGAAAAATACCAGCAGCTTCGCAACCAGAACAAATAAGGTAACTGCAAGAATTTGAAAAGGCTGTCCGCTCCGGCGTACGGCCTTTTTCAATTTATTGTCGCAAATAACATTCATTTTAGTTGTTACTTTTACATCAGAAAACTTATTGAGAAACAACTTGTTATTTAAAGTGCCTGTCTGGCATAATAATTGACCTGTAGGCTCAGCCTCAACTAAACTCATATAACTGACATACTGTCATAAATCTGCAATGAAAGTAAATAAAGAATATCCTCTCTTTTTGTCGAATCTCCTGGAAGACGAAACCGAATTCATCCCCCTGTTATCAGCTGAGGATGAAGAGCTTATCAATGCCGAAAAGGTCCCCGACTCTTTACCCATCTTACCATTACGAAATACGGTGCTTTTCCCCGGCGTGGTTATTCCCATCACAGTCGGGCGCGACAAGTCGATAAAACTGATAAAAGAGCATTACAAAGGCGAAAGGATTGTTGGCGTTGTAGCGCAAAAAGATCCTGAAGTTGAAGATCCTGCATTCGATGATTTGCACAAAATAGGAACAGTTGCTTATATCATCAAGATACTGCAAATGCCCGACGGCAGCACGACGGTTATCATGCAGGGTAAAAAGCGGTTTGAACTCGGTGAACTCCTTCAGACCGAACCATATTTCAAGGCAACAGTTAAGCCATTTGGATTTCCTGAAAACAGAAAGAAAAAGGATAAGGCATTTGATGCACTCATGGCCTCCATCAAGGATATTGCGACACAAATTGTGCAGCAATCGCCCAACCTGCCTTCAGAAGCTGGTTTTGCCATTAAAAATATTGAAAGCCCGGTTTTCCTGGTAAACTTTGTAGCTTCCAACCTTTCAGTGGAACTTACCGAAAAGCAAAAACTGCTCACAATCCCCGAGTTCAGCGAACAGGCCAACACGGTACTTGCGCTTCTCACCAGGGAATTGCAGATGCTCGAGCTTAAAAACCAGATACAGAACAAGGTAAAGATTGATATGGATAAGCAGCAGCGCGATTATCTCCTTAATCAGCAGCTCAGGCTTATCCAGGAGGAACTGGGAAACAACCCCCACGAGCAGCAGATCAATGAACTGAAGTCGAAGGCTGCAGGCAAGCACTGGCCTGCAACTGTGGCGCAGGTATTTGAAAAAGAGATCGCCAAACTAAGTCGCATGAACCCGGCAGCCATGGAGTATTCCATTCAGATGAATTACCTCGAAGTAATGACTGACCTGCCCTGGGATGATGTAACGACTGACAATTTTGATCTTAAAAACGCGCAGCGCATTCTTGACCGTGATCATTTCGGCATGGAAAAAATCAAGGAGCGTATCATAGAGTACCTGGCAGTCCTCAAGTTGAAAAACGATATGAAATCGCCCATTTTGTGCCTTGTCGGCCCTCCGGGTGTAGGCAAAACCTCACTGGGTAAGAGCATAGCCAAAGCATTGGGCAGAAATTACATAAGGATTTCATTGGGCGGGCTTCACGACGAAGCCGAAATACGTGGCCATCGCCGCACATACATTGGTGCCATGCCCGGAAGAATTATCCAGAGCATAAGGAAGGCAAAATCATCGAATCCGGTTTTTGTGCTGGACGAAATCGACAAAGTGGCCGGTATGACAGTAAACGGCGACCCGTCGGCTGCTTTGCTCGAAGTGCTTGATCCTGAACAGAACCTGGCATTCTACGATAACTTCATGGAGGTGGAATACGACCTTTCGCGGGTTATGTTCATAGCCACCGCCAATACCATGAGCACCATCCACCCTGCCCTTCGCGACCGCATGGAAGTACTCGACCTGAGCGGTTACCTGCTCGAGGAGAAAACCGAAATCGCCAAAAGGCATCTCATTCCCAAACAGTTGACCGAACACGGATTATCAGCCAAACAGGTATCGTTCGGTAAACAAACACTTCACAAGCTGATCGAAGATTACACCCGCGAATCAGGGGTAAGAAGCCTTGAAAAAACAATTGCTAAGGTGATCCGCAACAGGGCGAAATATATTGCCATGAACGAGGCTATACCGGCTACGGTGGAACCCGAAGACCTGGTAAGAATTCTCGGATCACCCATTTTCCAGCGGGACAAAAGCATTGTTGCAAACATTGCAGGCGTGGTTACCGGCCTTGCCTGGACAGCAACAGGAGGAGAGATACTTTATATTGAAGTAAGCCTTAGTGCCGGCAAAGGCGCACTCACACTCACAGGAAACCTGGGTGATGTGATGAAAGAATCGGCCACACTGGCTTATGAATACCTTAAATCCCACTCAAACCTGCTGAACATCGATCCCGGTATTTTTGAGAAGTGGAATGTGCATATTCATGTTCCCGAGGGCGCCACTCCAAAAGATGGTCCTTCAGCCGGTATCACGATGTTTGCAGCCTTAGCATCTGCCTTCACACAACGGAAAGTAAGGAGCAGAATCGCGATGACCGGAGAGATAACCTTACGCGGACGGGTGCTGCCGGTTGGCGGTATCAAAGAAAAGATACTGGCAGCAAAACGGGCAAGAATCAGTGACATTATACTGTCAACCGACAACCGCAAGGATATTGAAGAGATCAATCCTATCTATATCAAGGGACTAACCTTCCATTACATCTCAGAAATGTTTGAAGTAATTGACCTTGCACTCCTGAAAGAAAAGGTGGACCATCCGCTTAACCTGAAAAAGGAATAAAGCGATCCCGGATTATAGAATCGCTATTTCGCAACAATCATTTTAGCCGAGTTCACTGCATCATTGGTTTGCAGGACACAGTTATAAACGCCTGGTTTTAGCGCCGATACATCCATTGTAAACGAATGGCTGCCAGCTGCCTGCAGTCCCTGGCTGATAGCTAAAACCCTGCTGCCGGTTATGTTATAAACTATGAGTTTCACTTCGCCTGTTTTTTGCAGGTCATAGGTAATATCAGCTACATCTTTTACGGGATTCGGAACAATACCTGTTATCATGTTGCCCGAACCTGCTGCTACATGCTCATCGGTCGAAACGATTGTTGTTCCTTTCTTTAAAACAATTTGCGTGTTCGGATCAAAGAAAACAGTGGTTGGTTTTCGCCCGGTAAAATCAAACGTAAATATCTGTCCATTAAAAGAATTGAAGACATTCACGATGGTGTCGGAGTTGTCCTGAAAACGTATCCGTAACTGAACCGGCATTTGCCAGTATGTAGCATTGGTTGTCTGCCTGAAGGTGAAATAAACTCTCCATCCGTCGCCATTCGGCTCAATACTATAGACATTCTGATACGTAGGGTGGCCGCCGGTAAAAATCCATTCATCGAAGAAATAATCAAGTTCTTGTCCGGATACCTCCTCCATCTTGTCTTTAAAATCGCGGATGGTTGCCGATTTGTACTTAAAGTTAACAGTATCAGAAGCATAGGCTTTTAACCCGGTAAAAAACGCCGTGTCGCCCATCACATTGCGAAGCTGGTAAAGCACACAACTGCCCTTCATATAAGTTACAGCGTAATCGAAAAGAATATCGACCGAAGGTGTGTTGATGGCCCAGTCAGGGTCTGAGATTGGCCAGTTGTTGTTCACAAGCAGGTAGTAATCGGCATTGTTTTTAATCTCATTCTTATAGGCGGTATAACCATCTGTAAATTCGGTCCAGTGGGCTTCGGTCCAGGTGGCAAAGCCTTCGTTAAGCCAGATATCTGCCCAGGTGGCGCAAGTGATCATATCGCCAAACCATTGGTGTGCAAATTCATGAGCTAAAAGAGATTCGCTCCAGCAATTGGGGCAAAGGCTTGTAAGTGTTTGATTTTCCATGCCTCCCCAGGCAAAATCACTGTTTAACGTGGCGAAACCGTTTTTCTCAAATGGATGATCGCCAAATTCCTGCGAGTAGAACGTCACCATTCCGGGAAAAATAGCTTCCATTCCGTCAGGGTTCTCACCCTGATTGTAATAGAATCGCAAGGGTGTGATTTCCCCTGTATTGGGATTAATCCACTGAATTACATCCAGATTATAGTTGACCTTGGATGTGAGAATTGTAAGGTAAGTAGCAACGGGATCGCGGCTTATCCAGTGAAAAACAAGTGTATCGCCATTCACAATTGAATCCTGCAGGCGGCCGTTTGATGCCAGTTTAACATTTAAAGGAACTTTTGTTGTAACATCGGTCGTGGCTTTATCAGATGGTTTGTCGTAACAGGGGAACCATTTGCGGGCGCCTTCAGGCTCACAGTCGGTAAAAACAAAACCTGTGTTGACATAAAAAGCACCATCACTGATGTTTTTGTGCTTGTAATATATCTTAACATCGGTTTCCTCACCCGGATTGTACGTTCTGTCGAGCGTAATATTGAGCAGGTTTGAATTATGGGTGAAAGAAACACCGCTTAAACTCACCGAGTCTATGGTAAGAGAGGTTTTTACTGCATTCAGAATAATATGATCGATCACTGAATCAGCCCTAAAGGTGACAATAACACTGCCTGTAAAACTTTTAGGATAAGGCGGAAGGTAACAGCTGTAGATGTCGAGATCGAGCTTATAATTCAGCACATCGAAACTATGAACCGGAGCATTCGGTGAAAACATTTTCAGGTCAGGCAGGCTTTTCATCTGCATTTTGCGCTGTGAGCAGGACCATGCGCCTGTCATTTCTCTGGCATCCTGTGCCTGAACAACGTACATCAAACTGCAAAACAATGCGAGGGTAAACAAGTGTTTCATGCTGGTATCTATTTTTGGCAAAAGTAAAATAAACACCATGATCAGCAACGAAAACTATAAACACTATTTTTGAAAATCAAACCAGACAATACCCAATGCCTTATAAGTGTGCTCTATTGTTGCTTTTACCCATGCTGCTGATATCATGCCGGCAACATGCTGACAAGGACGCAGTAAAAACGGTATTCAGGTATAACGAATCGGCAGGCATCACCTCGCTCGATCCCGCGTTTTGCAGTAACCAGGCAAATATATGGGCTGTAAACCAGCTGTTTAACGGTCTTGTGCAACTGGATGACAATTTAAAGGTAGAACCATGTATCGCAAAAGAATGGAAGATATCCGACGATGGTCTCACATACATTTTTTATCTCAGAAGCGATGTCAGGTTTCATGACTCGCCTGTTTTTCCCGGCGGAAAAGGCCGAAAAGTTATTGCATCAGATTTTGTTTACAGTTTCAGAAGATTAGCCGATCCGGAAGTTGCGTCACCGGGGGCATGGGTTTTTTCGCAGGTTAAAAGACAAAATGGAATACCCGCTTTTAAAGCACCTGACGACACTACGTTTCAAATCACCTTAACGGCTCCCTTCCCTCCTTTCGCCGGATTGCTCAGCAACCAGTACTGTTCAGTGGTGGCTCACGAAGCAATTAGTTTCTATGGAACTGACTTTCGTCGAAACCCGGTTGGCACAGGGCCTTTCATGTTCAGGATGTGGAAAGAAGGAGTGAAACTTGTGCTCGTGAAGAACCCGGCCTATTTTGAAAAGGAAGGTAATGAGCGTCTGCCATACCTTGATGCTGTCGCAGTAACTTTTATTGCCGATAAGCAGGCTGCTTTTCTTGAGTTCGTCAAAGGCAACCTCGATTTCATGTCGGGGATCGATGCCGGTTACAAAGATGAAATGCTTACCCGCGAAGGCAAGCTCAGCCCGAAATATATCAACAGGATATCACTCCTCACAGGCCCTTACCTTAATACTGAATACCTTGGAATACTGGTGGATACAAGTCTCCCCGGGGTAAAAAACAATCCGTTGAAGGATGTAAGGATAAGACAGGCACTGAGTTATGGTTTCGACCGCAGGAAGATGATGCGATACCTGAGAAACAATATCGGCATACCCGGCACTGCAGGCATGGTTCCACCCGGACTGCCTTGGTTTGACAATGCTGCAATCTCTGGTTATGATTATGATCCTGAGAAAGTTAAGCAGCTGCTGGCTGAGGCAGGTTACCCTGCCGGAAAAGGCTTACCCGCTATCACAATCACAACCAATGCCTCCTATCTCGACCTATGCAAATACATACAAAGTCAGCTCAATGAAGCCGGTTTTGAAATAAAAATTGATGTAACTCCGCCCGGAACACTCAGGGATATGATCGCCCAGTCGAAAGTGAACTTTTTCAGGGGATCGTGGATCGCCGATTATCCTGATCCTGAGAACTATCTCTCGCTTTTTCTTTCACAGAACTTCTGTCCCAAAGGACCAAACTACACTCATTTCGCCAGCCGCGAGTATGACAGGCTTTACATAGCGGCAGCACTGGAAAAAAACGATTCGTTGCGCGGACTGATCTACATGAAAATGGATAACCTGGTAATGCAACAGGCCCCGGTAATCATCCTTTATTATGACCAGGTCCTCAGGTTCACTCAAAAAGACATCAAGGGGCTGACATGCAACCCTTTAAACCTGCTCACCCTTAAAAAAATAAGAAAAAAACTGAAGCAATGACAGCTAAATTATCACCCACCTTAGACGAACTCAGGAAACTTGAAAAGAGTGTCTTTTCGATGCTCGATGACGAATGGATGCTTATAACTGCAGGCAATTTACAGTCATTCAACACAATGACTGCAAGCTGGGGCGGTTTTGGCATTCTCTGGAACAAACCTGTTGCCTTTGTTTTTGTCAGGCCAACACGGCATACATACCACTTCATGGAAAGCGCTGATGTGTTTACGCTCACTTTCTTCGAAGAGAAGTACCGCAAAATCCTGCAGTTCTGCGGCAGCCGGTCCGGCCGCGATACCGACAAAATTGCTGCTACCGGGCTCATTCCCGTGGCATCACCCTCGGGAGGCGTTATATTTGAACAAGCATACCTTTCGTTCGACTGCCGAAAGATTTACTCCACCGACATCGACCCTGCACACTTCCTCGATTCTTCAATCGATTCGAATTACCCAAAAAAAGATTATCACAGCATGTATATCGGGGAAATAACCCACTATCAGTTGATATCTCCGGAATAGGCTTTGAAAAAACGCCACCTGATCAACAACATCAGGAATCATGGATGATTTATAATACCTTTTAGGAATAAAAGCGATTAATAATTGTTAATTTCGCAAACTTCAAACCGTACGATATTGGGATTAATTGATAACATACGTAAAAAGCTTGCCCGACGAAACCTTATTCAGGAACATCAGAACCTCTTGCGTGAAAGAAAGTCAGCCAATCTTGAGGAAGCACATACCATTGCCTTACTCTATTACCTGCCTGATGAGGACACCTACAAACAGGTTGAGGAGTTCATTAAAATACTGAGCGAAACCAATCTTAAAGTCAGAGTTGCCTGTTATACCGATATTAAAATCCAGCCGCATTATTTCATACCCAAGCTTTCGCAGGACATACTCATTCCCAAGGATTTGAACTGGTATGGAAAGCCTGAAAAAACTTTCGTTCCAGATTTTCTGGCCGAGAAATTCGACATTCTCATTGATCTGAGTCTCAGTGAGCATTTCCCGCTGCTATACATTGCCGCTCTTTCAAACGCTGCCCTGAAAATCGGCCGTTTCGATGATACCCACCAGGAATTCTTTGATATGATGATTCACACTACCCCCGAAACATCGCTCAGAGAATTTATGGACCAGATCATGCATTACCTGATAATGTTCAATAACAACGAACCAGCATGAATTCCAAATTCAAAGGTACCGGAGTAGCCCTTGTCACTCCTTTTCACAAACAGGGAACCATTGATTTCAGTGCACTCGAAAAACTGATTGAACACACGATAAAAGGAGGTGTCAATTACCTTGTGGTTCAGGGGACTACAGCTGAGACCGCAACGCTCACCAAGGAAGAAAAGCATGCAGTATCTGATTTCGTCATTGATACTGTTAACCAGCGTGTACCATTGATGATAGGTGTCGGTGGTAACAACACGCAGGAAATGATGAACCAGTTGCGTACAATGCCATTCGACGGATACGACGCAATACTTTCAGTAACACCGTATTACAACAAACCTCAGCAGCGTGGATTGTACCTTCATTTTAAAAACCTGGCCGCTGTTAGTCCGCTGCCAATTGTGATGTACAATGTGCCGGGCCGCACCAGTGTAAACATGAAGGCGGAAACCACACTTGACCTTGCCAACGAATTCGACAACATCATCGGCATCAAGGAAGCATCGGGAAACATTGAGCAGGTAATGGATATAATCCGGCGCAAGCCAAAAGATTTCCTTGTCATTTCAGGCGATGACCTGCTCACTGCCCCGTTCATGGCAATGGGTGCCGACGGGCTGATATCAGTAGCTGCAAATGCCTTTCCCAAAGAGGTTTCTGATCTTGTAAATTTCGGCCTCAAAGGCGACTTAAAAAAGATGCGGGAAATCCATTACAGGATGACCGACATTATCAAAGCCCTGTTTGCCGATGGGAATCCCAGCGGAATAAAAGCTGTGCTCGAAATCAAAGGCATCATCTCGAATAATCTGAGACTTCCATTGGTCAAAGTTGAAAAGAACCTATACAATACACTCTCTGCACTGGCACAGGAATTCGAATCAGTCGGCCAGCTCTCAATCTGAAATCTTTCAATTTACAAATGAAAAAACTCATCCTTTCTCTCTGGATCACAATCACTATTGTCCTGAATGTCAGTGCACAAAGTAACAATGAGGCTGTAAATCATGCATACAACACGATTAAGGATCGTGGTGAAGTTTATTTCCGCTTCGACATCAAACAGGCAACCGAAATTGAAAAAATTACCCGTATCGTCTCAATCGACAATGTAAAAGGCAATACTGTTTACGTTTATGCAAACTATAGAGAATTGACTGAATTCCTGTTACTTGGTTACGAAATAGAGGTTCTTACCCCGCCTTCTTTACTGGCTCAGGTTGACATGAGTTCATCATCGGATCAGCCTTTAAGCTGGAATTATTATCCTACCTATCCGAATTACGAAAACATTATGAGCCAGTTTGTTACCGATCATCCGGATATTGCCCGCCTCATTACCATCGGAACACTTGCAAGCGGCAGGAAGTTACTGGCCATTAAGATCACTGATAATCCTGACGTACAGGAAAATGAGCCTGAATTCCTCTATACATCCTCAATCCATGGCGACGAAACTACGGGTTATATCCTCATGCTTCACCTGATTGACTACCTGCTGACCAACTACGGTATTGATGACCGGGTAACCGATCTTGTGAACAGCATGGAGATTGTTATCAATCCTCTGGCAAACCCTGACGGGACCTATCATGGAGGAAACACCAGTGTGAACGGTGCCGTCCGCTACAATGCCAACAACGTTGACCTGAACCGAAATTACCCTGACCCTGAAGATGGACAGCACCCTGATGGCAATGCCTGGCAACCTGAAACTGTGGCATTTATGAACTTCGCCTCCCAGCATCATTTTGTTCAGTCTGCAAATTTTCATGGCGGTACCGAAGTGCTGAATTATCCATGGGACACCTGGGCCAAACTGGCTGCCGATAATAACTGGTGGATTTATGTCTGCAGAGAATATGCAGATACAGTTCACCTGCACGCTCCGGGCAACTATATGAATGAGTATGATAACGGCATTACCAACGGTTATGCATGGTACACAATCAGCGGAGGCCGGCAGGATTATATGAATTACTTCCATCACTGCCGTGAAGTTACCATGGAGATATCCGACACGAAACTTCTGCCCGCCAGTTTGCTTGAAGCGCATTGGAATTATAACTACCGTTCTCTTCTAAACTTCCTGAACGAAAGCCTTTACGGCCTCCATGGCATTGTAACCGATTCGGTAACAGGAGCGCCTTTGTCAGCTAAGATTTTCATTGCCAGTTTCGACAAGGACTCCTCTCATGTTTACACTGATCCGGCTGTGGGAGATTATCACAGGCTGCTGAAAGCGGGGACTTATAATGTGACCTTCTCGGCTTCGGGATACATTCCGAAAACCATCCAGGTCCAAATCGCAGACCATCAGAAATATACTCTCGATGTCCAGCTTTTCGACGGTTCACTTATCCCATCGTTTACTGCTGACAAAACGACGCCCAATCCCGGTGAGACTGTGCAGTTCACCGATCATTCTGTAGGCTCACCCACCGGCTGGCACTGGGAATTTGAAGGCGGTGACCCCGCTGTTTCCACAGATAAAAATCCCCAGGTTAGCTATAATGAATATGGTTCATTTGATGTCAAGCTCAGAATTACCCGCCAAAACACTTCAGATTCGGTAATAGTTCAAAACTATATCAATGTAGCGCCTGCCTACATTCAGGGAAATTACTATTTCACGACCTGTCACGGCAATTATTTTGATACCGGCGGCGAAAACGGGAATTACTCCAACAACGAACTGACAGCCATTACTTTTGTTCCGGGATTGGCTGATAAGAAAATGACCATTTATTTCCTGGGATTTGATATCGAACAAAGCGCCGGCTGTGAAAACGACAGGCTGACCGTATACGACGGAACCAGCACAGTTGACCCTGTGCTGGGATATTATTGCGGCAACAGCATTCCTGAATCAATTACGGCTACCAATGCAAGTGGCGCGCTCACAGTACTTTTCAAATCAAATGCTACAATCGCGGGACCGGGATGGAATGGCTATGTTGTTTGCTCACCCAATGTCGGTATTCCTGAAAAAGAGGAAGAATTGCTCAGAATATATCCAAATCCGGTGACTGACGGTGTGGCCACAGTGGTTTCAGCGACCACAATCCGCAGTCTCCGTGTTACCGACAGCCGTGGTAAAATTGTTTACAACGGAAATCCTGAAAGCTGCGCAGTTAAATTACCGGGAGGATTAGCTTCCGGATTATACTTTGTATCAGTACAAACCGGTAATCAATGGTATGTAAAAAAGCTGCAGGTTGTCAGGTAATCAGAAAAAAATATCGGAAGAAAGCAGGCTTGGTCCTGCTTTTTTTATAACAAGTACCTGAGGTAATCAAGCAATAAGGTAATTTCCTCAGCTTTGACACCGTTTGCCTCCAGTATTGGTGCATCTGCCCTGAGTACCCGGGCAAATCTTGTCATGTTCATGCCGGGCTGATTCAGCGCTTTCGTATAATACTCGATTGCTTTGGGTTTCGAGGAGCGGCAAAATTCTACGTGACCTGCATTGATAAAATCACTGGCGGTGGGTTCCAGTTCAAGAATATTCCTGAGATAGTTCCCTGCAATGTCCATCTTGCCGCTTACCAGGGAACACCATGCTATTGGCCTCAAAATCTTCTTGTTACCAGGTGCCAGGAACTCAACCTTGAAATAATGCTCAAGCGCTTCGGGAAATCTCTTCAGGTCGAAAAGGCAGTTGCCGGCCATGGTGTTAATATATACGTCATCGGGATCAATAGCCAGCGCTTCATTGCACCAGTTAAGCGCTTCATCAAATTTTCCTGACTGCCTCAAACAGAAGATGATCTTTCTTACGCTCCACAACCTGTTGATGTCAAAAAGCTCACTCTGTCGATAGTATTCCAGTGCGTTCTCAAAATCACCGGTACGCTGATAACTGTATGCAAGTTTGCCAATAAGGTCACCCGATGGCTCAGGCTGTGAACAAAGGTATTGCAACAGAGGAATTGCCCCGGTATAACGCTCTTTTTCGAAAAGGAATTCAGCCAGGTCTTTCACTAGTGGTTTGCTTTTGCTTATTATCCCGAATAAGACTGAACCTTCAATGTCCCAGTCGAGCGCAAAGATGTCCCTGAAATCGGCACGAAAAGGGTGTAGTTTGTAAAAACGGTAGAGGTCTTGGATGTACTGATTAAACACATATACATCACGCCTGGGGCTTGCCAGCAAATCCTCTTCCTGTTTCAGCTCCCGAAGGCTTTCGGCCTCCATATTGAAGAGATTAATTATTCCATTTCGCTGGTTTGCAGGCAAATGGCTAATATTGAAGCAGAACGAATATTTGTCGGAGTTGCACATATAAAAGGAATTCTCCATTCCTTCGAGGAAGGCTTCAGCTTTTTCACCTTCAGAAATTACAGCATTTCTTGCCGACTCATTTTCTTTATAAAAAGGCCTGAACCAGTTAGATATATCCCTGAAGAAATCGAAGTGTTTCAACATCGCAAATGTTCCCATAAAAAGGTCGACGCCGTCCATCTGCATATTCGACATTTTCTCAATTTTGTCGAGTAAACCCGGCGAATCTTCAAAGAGCATCTCCCAGTCAGGATTCTTATCTTCAATAAAATCACTCTCAAGGATATTGTCAAGGTCAATCTTTTCGCGGATTTTCTCTTCGATCTTTTGTATGTCAGGGCTTATTTCCTGCTGGAACTTCTTCGTAACCTTTTCTGTTTCAAGTGCTTTGAATAATGCTATCAACACCTGGCGCACATCCTCATAGAATTGTTCATTTTCCATGTGCTCAGCAATCTTCTCACCTATCACAGGGTAAAGGTCAATCCGCTTGTTGTAATAGAAAATGGCGATTACAATGGCTGTTAGCGCTCTTTGCCAGACTTCGTGCTGCCTTAGCTCGTAGAACCTGAACAGCATCAGGAATTTTTCCTTGTCAAAACAATTGAGCAGGCTCAGCGTCAATGCACTCACTGCGAGGCATTTCTCATACCATGGCAATTCCTCTGAAATGCGGATTGACTCGATCAGTCGTATATCCGTCTCGGTATATTTATCAGAAAGCCAGATTAATTGAAAGAGTTTTGGTGTGATTTGGTTGAGCGCGGCCTGTTGTCTGTCTCCTGCCGGATCCAGTTCCGTTTCGGCCAGTATGCGCTCCAGTTCGCGGTCGAAAGAGTGAGTATCAAAGCTGCGGACAGCATCTTCCTTCACAGGTTCCTTATCTTTTTCGAGCTGAACTTTTAATGAAAATGTATTCATGCCCGTTTTCTCAAGGGCTTTCTGGTGGACCCTGTCAGCAAGTTCGAGGATTGATATTTTGAGTGAGTTGTAAACCCTTTCGCGCTGCGGATCAGGAACTCCGCGGAATGTGTATTCCAGCATCATGCGGTAAGTCTGGTCAAGGTTTTCGTATTGAAGGGTAAAATCAGCAATACTCAATCCT
This sequence comes from Bacteroidales bacterium, assembly GCA_035403045.1. GTDB lineage: Bacteria > Bacteroidota > Bacteroidia > Bacteroidales > UBA4417 > UBA4417. The sequence continues at coordinate 2,094 of DAONEL010000065.1, read as the reverse complement.
TCCATGAGCTTACCAAGCCGGAGCATGGCTTCCTTGAGCCTGTTCTCAACAACAAGGGAACAGGTTTCGTTGTATAAAGCAGTTATTTCGGTCTTTACGGGCACGGCGCAAATTCGTTTATTGTCCAATCATCCCGAAAAAGTCTTCTTCCGAAATGATTGGAATATTCAGTTGTGCAGCTTTTTTACGCTTTTCAGGGCCCATGTTATCTCCGGCAAGCAGGAAAGAAGTGTTTTTTGAAACAGAACCTGCGTTTTTGCCTCCGTGGGCTTCTATCAACGTTTTAATTTCCTCGCGGGAACGGCTGAACACACCACTTACTACAAAAACTTTGCCTGACAGATTATCTGACAATTTGGCGCTCTGAGAATCATCCAATTCGAACTTTAACCCGGCAGTCTTTAGTCTCAGAATAATTTCCCGGTGTTTTGGGTTTGCGAAATACCCGATGATACTTGCAGCTATTTTCTCGCCAATTTCTTCAGCCTGAAGCAGTTCATCCGATCCTGCTGATTGAAGTGCCTCTATGGAGCCAAAATGGCGGGCTAACTTTTTAGCAACTGTTTCGCCCACATACCTGATTCCCAAAGCATACAGCACCCTTTCGAAAGGCGTTTCCTTTGATGAGGCAATACCGTTGAGTATATTGGCCGCTGATTTCTCCCTGATAGAAACTTTTTTCTCTTTCTGATCGTCTCCTTCGATCACTTTGGTCAAACCAACCAGATTATTTTCTGTAAGATCGTATAAATCAGCGACATTTCTCACAAATCCGCTATCGAACAGCATTTCCACTTTGCCTTCGCCCAGACTTTCGATATTCATAGCCTTGCGGCTGATAAAATGTTCGAGTTTGCCTTTAATCTGTGGCGGGCAATCGTCCTCGTTAGGGCAAAACCAGGCTGCTTCTCCCGGGTTTCGCTCCAGCGCAGTGTCGCATTCGGGACATTTCTTTATAAATTCAACAGGCTGGGAAAACAGGTCGCGTTTTTCCATTTCAACCCCGACTATTTTCGGGATGATCTCCCCTCCTTTCTCCACGTAAACTGAATCACCGATACGCACATCAAGTTTTTCAATGATATCGGCATTATGCAGGCTTGCACGTTTTACGATGGTTCCGGCGAGTTTAACAGGCTGCAGGTTTGCAACAGGAGTCACTGTACCTGTTCGTCCAACCTGGAAATCAATTGACAGCAAACGTGTTGCAACTCTTTCAGCCTTGTATTTGTAGGCAATTGCCCACCTGGGTGATTTAGCCGTAAAACCAAGCGCCTGCTGCTGAGTAATGGAATTTACTTTAATAACAATACCGTCAATATCATAGGGCAATTTCTCGCGCTGCTTTCCAATGCTCAGGATAAAGTCCCAGACCTCATCCATTGAACCACATACTTTTGTCTTATCGGACACTTTAAATCCCCAGCACTTCAGCGCATTAAGGCTTTCGGAATGTGTTTTGAACGGCAGGTTTTCACCGGCAAGGAAATAGCTGAAGTTCTCAAGCCTTCGCTTCGCCACTTCTGATGAATCCTGCATTTTAAGGGTGCCGGCAGTTGAATTGCGGGGATTCGCAAAAGGTATTTCTCCTGACTCAATCCTGTCGGCATTGAGCTGGTCAAATGCATTCCGGGGCATGAAGATTTCACCCCGAACCTCAATTTCACCGGGAATATTGTCACCCTTCAATCTCAGCGGTATGCTTCTGATTGTCCGGACATTGGCCGTAACATCATCACCCCTTACACCGTCGCCACGGGTTAATGCCCTGACCAACAGTCCATTGATATAGTTAAGACTGATTGAAACCCCGTCGAACTTTAATTCGCAGACATATTCGACATTGTCGCCAACCGTCTTCCTGACACGCTGGTCAAAATCGCGCAGCTCCTCGTCGGAGTATGTATTCCCCAGTGAGAGCATCGGAATTTTATGCTCATACGATGCAAATTCCCGGGTGATGGTTCCTCCTACTCTTTGTGTCGGTGAATCGGGCAATGCCAGCTCAGGATACTGCTTTTCAAGTCCGGCAAGCTCTTCGAGGAGCATATCAAATTCATAATCCGATATTTCGGACTGAGCCAACACATAATA
>DAONEL010000064.1:0-15771 GCA_035403045.1 Bacteroidales bacterium | reverse complement strand
AGAGTTCATACTTCCTGAAATCCCTGATTGAATCATTTTGCTTGAAAAGCATGGTTACAAGTATAGAGCCCTGGAATTTGCCATTTTCCTTTTTAACATACTGAACACTCTTCCCCAGCACCGAAAGATAAGTCTCAACAAAAGGGCCTGCTTCGGGTGAGCAAAAAGCAGAATAAGACCAGAAAGCCCTGAGGTTTGACGGATTTGAATATGACGGAACCGTAAGTGCCAGCATTGCGGTTATAAAGATTATCTTCTTCATGCTTTGGAAAGTTGAATTACTATTGCAAAGTTAGTGATAATCTTGAGGGATATTATTTACAGGCCGGGGTTATTTTGAAGTGCCAGGAAGGGCACTGGAACAGGAGAATCCATGGGAACCGTTAACATTTTTTGATAATGAAGAATTTTTGATAATTTTGCAGCACCGGAGAGATGGCAGAGTGGTCGATCGCGGCGGTCTTGAAAACCGTTGACCTGCAAGGGTCCGGGGGTTCGAATCCCTCTCTCTCCGCTGAAAAAAAAGTCCTCAGTATATTGAGGACTTTTTTTTTTACCTGCTTAATCAGCCTCACTTAAGGTTTCTTGATCGCTATCAGCACCTGGTTGTCCGAAATCCTTGTAACCGAATCATTTGCAGTCACTTGCTGATCAGCTCCCACCGGTTTTTCGCTGCCAGCTGAATGCATCGCACAAAAAGCCTCTGCCTTTTCCCTATCAGTAAATATCACCGAAACAAGCGTTTGCTCTGTCTGCGGCAGTATCAATGCCCTGTACCCGGTAATATCTTTGAAAAGATTGACCAGGTCGGGAGCCCCGTTTCTTACACCTAACTCCCCTTTGACAAGTAAAGCATCCAGGTTGATGGTTTGTACCTGAACATCCGGAATAAATTTGCTCAAATCGGCAACTTCTTCGCTGATCTTACTTACCAAAGTATGGCCAATAGCCAGTGAGGCTGCGCTGTCGGCAGGTGTGCCAGTGCTGTTGATAATGCTGATATAATAAGGCCCCGCGACGATCTGCAACTGGTATCTGGCCTGGCATGTGAAGGGCGTCAATGCAGGGGTGCTCCTGCAGCGATACCTCGACACGGAATAGATGCCGAATGCGTCCTCGGGAGAATTCATTTTGTATAACTCGATGGTATATTTTCCACCCTGCCAATTAACCTCATTAACCCAGGCTCCGGCAAAACCATACTCAAGATAAAGATCGGCCCCGCCATCGATATAACCGTAAAGCGAAGATCCGTTGAAAGTCCTAGGCGCTTCAAAAACAGCGCCGGGCAGATCATTTTTATCAATAACAGGGAAAGCCACAGTTGCCTGACCGATACCCTGTAATGTAACGGCAAGCAGCACGCCTATTGTCGTAAGGAACTTATTAATCATCAGTATTACAAGTTGTCAGTATTTTTATGCTAAGTCTATTACTTTGAGTTCGATCAGTTCCTTGTCTGAAACTCCAAGCCCAAGGTCGGTGGACATCTTCAGGAATTTTAAAAGTTCGGGTGTAGATGTTTTCTGAATACCTTCAGCTATGCGTTTCTCAGCAATTATGTCGTACCCGATCCTGTCCATGGCTACGGGGTCGGAGGAGACAAGTATAACATTAAAATCGCAGATAAACTGCGGGTTAGCCCCCGGCCCTCCGTTGAAACAACCGCGAAGTCCGTCACAAATATTGAGCACCACTTTGTCGCGCAATGGCGAAAAAGCACATACCTCGGCACAGGTATCATTCCACAGTTGGGCATGCAATCTGCCGGTATTGGTGATTGCCCCGTAAGCCAGGTTTTTCATTGCATTGGTGATGGAGTTCCCGGCATTTTTGAGGATTGGTATGTTAATGATCTTGTCCAGGTCACGGGTAACAATTTTAGTAAAATAAGAGTACTTGCCGCCATTGACCATATATGGAATGGTTTCACTATCGTATTCACCTTCCACATCAGCCCAGTAATACCATTCCCTGTCGATGTTGTTTTCACCATATAGCTTTCCTTCGCTATCATAAAACGCACCCTGCTCATCCTGCATTTCAGTGCCCGAAATTTTGATTCCCGGGTAATTTTCGGTTGTATATCCGACATCCTTTAAATCCATAGCCCGCCTGTCCCATATCACAATACTCTCCTTTTTGATCCCGCTTTCAAGAAGTTGCTTAACAATCGACTTGGTAACCGCGTGGCTTGTGGAAAGGAGCGCACCTGCTACCGGGTTCACTTTCAGCCCGATGGTTTCACCCGGTTGCACAAATTTCCGCCAGGCTTTTTTAAGGTTTTTCTGGCCGGTGAGTTCCAGCATTGCCCTTTTAATCATGGTATATGCTTCTTCCTCAACCGGAGTGCCGTTTACGACTGCCTTTCCGTTTTTAACCTGAACCACTTTGCCGGGATACCTGCCAGGCATCGAAAACTCGTGCCTCGGAGTTTTTGAAGCATCTGCAATGTTAGTTGCAGGCTTATCGGGAGCAGGTTCAATGGGTGCTGAGATGACCGACAAGGGGTTGGCGGCGAGCGCCAGGCTCCCGGCACCAAACAGTGTGACAAACTTTCTGCGGTCAAGTGAATTTGCTTTCATGATGTTTCAAAAGTTAAATTTCTGGTATGCCAAATATATTAATATGAATCATTCGGACAACATAAAACCCGCCTTAAAAATTAAAATCGTTTAAATGATCTTGATTTGAGTACGCAATAATCCCGAATTCCACTAACTTAGATGCATAAATAACTATTAACCATTTGAGTAACCTTAAAAATTGGTCAAACCCATGAAAAACTTTTTCGTTACAGCCACACTATTCACCCTGCTAATCCTCGCTTCATCATCAATTGTATCAGCTCAGACAGAAAACCTGAAGGTTATCGGCTACGCTACCATTGATGGCACAATGCAAGGCAAACTAAAAACTGACGACGGCAATCAACAGTCTAAGATTAAAATCTATGGCCTTGAATATCAGGCTAATCAACTAACGGGCATTTCAACCAATATGATAACCGGTAAACGCCAGCAGAGCCCGGTGACAATCACAAAGCCCCTGAGTTACTGCACACCGCAGTTGTACCAGGCATTATATACAAATGAAGTATTGAAATCGGTGATGATCGAACTCGTAAAAAGGCAGACTGACGGCTCAGAAATGGTTTATTATACGATAAAACTTACAAATGCTACTGTCAGCAAAATCAGTGAAAAAGCAGAACCAGTGGCTGCATCCTTTTCAAACAACCTGCCTCTTGAAGAAGTTTCATTCAGTTACCAGCGCATTGAAATGGAGCATAAAGAAGGAAAAACCATGGTAATGGACAATATTGGAAACTAAACAGTATTCATAAACAAATCACGACCTGAAAATTGCCGTATGGCATTGCTGATTCAAAGCCATATCTTTGCAGCAATGCCTTTTTCAGTCAAAAGAAACCTGTTCGCGCTTTATCTCATCAAGGTTGCCAAATGGATGAACCTGGTGATGCCTGTGATTGTGCTCTTCTACAAATCAAACGGCATGGGCATGCGCGAGATATTTCAGTTGCAGGCAGTTTACTCGCTTACACTCATGTTTTTTGAAATTCCAACAGGATACTTTGCCGACCGCGTGGGCCGAAAAACAAGCATTCTCATGGGAACCTTCGCCGGTGTAGCCGGTTACCTGGTTTATAGCCTTTCGTTTGGTTTCTGGAGTTTCGTGATTGCTGAAGTGGCCCTGGGCATAGGCCAGAGCCTTGTTTCCGGCGCCGATTCTGCCATGTTGTACGACACCCTGCTTGCCGGAAAACAATCCGACAAGTACACGCGGTTTGAAGGCCGGATTACTTCCGCCGGCAATTTCGCCGAAGCATTTGCAGGAATCATCGGCGGATTGCTGGCTGTGAGTTCATTGCGAACACCTTTTTATGTTCAGGCTGCAGTAGCTGCCATTGCAATACCTGCCGCTGTCAGCCTCGTTGAGCCACCCGTTATAACAAGGCGCGTCAGGCTTTCGGTACATAACATTATCGCTGTAATAAAACAATCGCTGCACAGTGATCGAAAACTGAAGTGGAACACTCTTTTTTCGGCGGTTACGGGAGTTTCAACGCTTACCATGGCATGGTTTGCCCAGCCTTTGTTCATACAGGCAGGGATAAAGGTTACCTGGTTTGGGATAATCTGGGCTGTGCTCAATGTTACCGTCGGACTGGCGGCCATCACAGCCTGGAAGATTGAAAAGCGCCTTGGTCCTGCTATAACAGTGATGTCGTTTTCTGCAGTTTTGGTTGCAGGATATATCGGCGTAGCAATTCTGCCGGCATTTGCAGGATTTGCCCTGCTGCTGTTGTTCTTTTTTGCAAGGGGAGTTGCTACGCCGACCCTCAGGAATTACGTAAACGTGATTTCAGCGTCTGAGGTCAGGGCTACCGTATTATCGATCAGGAATTTCGTTATCCGGCTCTTATTTGCTATTATAGGACCATTTCTGGGCTGGCTCACTGATACCCTCAGTTTGTCAATGGCCATAGGAATTGCGGGAATTATTTTCGGGGTGCTGATTGGAATAACACTCTTCTATTTTCTTAAATATAAAACATACCAGGCTGATTAGCTGCGCTTTGTCCAGCCAAGCTTAACAGCTACATCAACTGGTTAATTTCCTTACACTCAATTTTTCCTCTATCGCATAACTCATTTATTGTGGTCAATGCTTCAATGTAAGCACTCCATGGTAAATGACCCCGTTTTCCTCAAAAATATCGACAAGTTTGAGGGTTTTCATGCTTATTTCAGCAATTCCATATTCCTCGTCAATGTTTTCCGAAGGAATTGTCCAGGAAATTTTTGTTTCAGTTGGGTCAAGCTTCCAGGTTCCATAAACCGTTTGAGGTTCATCCGGATCACACTTGCTTGAGCCGGTATCTGAAGTCAGCGTGCTGTCATTATTGAAAATCAGGTAATTATCAGTAGCGCAGTTATCAAAAAGGAAATACATGTCATGCACCTTAAAAGTGATTCCGCCAATTACTACCGGGTATGCCGGATCAACATCAAGCGCTTTAATATACCATTTGCCGGCTGTAAGCATTTCTGCTTTGGATGCGCCGAGAGAATCATCATCCTTACTGCATGAAGTAACCGATAGTATAAGTATGGTCAGAGTGCATGCCAGCCAAACAGACGATTTAAAATGATTGATCATAGTGATTCAGAAGCTGATTTGGGTGAATTGCAAACGTGTTTAAAACGACTGCTCTGTTTCTGCAAAAGTAAATGAAAGAACAACGGGAATCCATGATTGTTTGGTTATCATAAACATCAGACATCTTCCTGTCCGCTGGAAACTATAAAGCTCAAGACATCCCGGCATAGAAACGCCGCAGCCTTTTACAACAAAACTTCGTTGTACTGTTTGAGATGAATAAATATCTTCTAATTTTGCAAGCCCTAAGGAAAGATGCCAGAGCGGTCGAATGGGGCGGTCTCGAAAACCGTTGACCCCTTTCCGGGGTCCCAGGGTTCGAATCCCTGTCTTTCCGCAGAGTAACAGCCTTGCAATTCGCAGGGCTTTTTTTATCATAAACCGGCTACTTTCGCGAGGCCATTGCTTGCTCTCATGAGCTTCCTGATGATCCCGCTCAACGCCAGCCCGACATAAGTCTTACTAAAAAAGAGCCTGACTGGTCACCCGGGATTGAACTGGAAGAAGGATTAACTAAAACTATTGATTATACTTCAGGCAACTTATCAACGCCTGATAGCCGCCAACAGGTTACTTACCTGAATAAATCGCCTGGATTGAGGGATTGTACCTTATATCCTGTTTACTATATTTCAGGCAATACCTGGATATCCCTTTCTCAACCGTGCTATCTGGATACTTGTATTTAGTTCGAATCCGATAAGCACGATCATTGCATTGAAATATATCCAGATCATAACAATAATAAGGGTGCCGATAGAGCCATACAGTGTATTATACTTCGATATAGAGTTTACGTAATAGTTGAATCCGAAAGATAAAAGGATAGTAAGCAGTGACGCAAGTGTTGAGCCTGCTGAAATAAAGCGGAACCTGCTTTTGGCTGCAGGAGCCAGGTAATACAGGAATGAGTATGCGAAGAAAAGTAATGCAAGGGTAACAAGCCATTTGCCTGCCAGTATGAAATAATAACCCGACCCCCTGAGAAGATCATGTTGCACAAGCCAGTCGAGAGCCAGCGGACCGATAGTGAGCAGGGCGATGGCTAATATAAGCAGGACTGACAGTATTATAACCAGCAGGATTGAAATGACCCTTTGCATGATCCACGACCTGTCTTCCACAGCATGGTAAGTTTGATTGAAGGAGATGATGAGGCTGTGAATCCCATTGGTAGAAAAGTATAGCGCCAGTAAAAACCCCACTGAAAGCAGTCCGCTGTGAGGCTGCTTTATAATATCAAAGAGCGTGCCTTCAACCGCGGCAAAAGCTTTCTGCGGGATAAAGGATTGCATAAGTTCGAGCAGTGAGTCCTGAAAATCAGGGATCGGGATGTAAGGAATGATGGTGAAGAAGAACAGGATAGCAGGGAAAAGAGCCAGGAAAAAATTATATGAAAATGCAGCAGCCCTCATGCTAAGCGAGCCTTTCATCAATCCCTTGATAAAAAACACCAGCACATCATACAGAGGCAGCCCGTTAAAACCCGGCAGAACCAGTTTCCGTGAATACCTGATAAGTGTGGTAACCGTATTACTCCTGACAAACTGAATCGACTTCAGCCGCGCATAACGCTGAATTCCAACCTGCCGCTTTTTAAAACCCGCTTGAAATGACACGAATACTTACTTAACCGCTTTTAAACTTAAATCGAGGCTGCTGATATGATGCGTTAGCGCTCCGACCGAAATAAAATCAACCCCGCATTCAGCATACTGCCTTATCGTTTCTTCGGTGATGCCTCCCGAAGCTTCCGTTTCATATTTACCACCTATTATCTGAACAGCTTTCCTGAGGGTTTCAAAATCAAAATTGTCGAGCATGATCCGGTCAACCCCACCCCTTTCCATCACCTGCTGCAATTCGTCAAGGTTCCTGACCTCAATTTCAATCCTGAGATTCAGATTCTTTTCATCAAGATACCTGTGAGCAGCATCAATGGCTTTGGAAATTCCACCTGCAAAATCAACGTGGTTGTCCTTGATGAGGATCATATCAAACAGTCCGAACCGGTGATTAAGTCCGCCGCCGGTTTTAACCGCCATTTTTTCCAGTTCGCGCAGCACAGGTGTAGTTTTACGTGTATCCAGAATCCTGGTTTTTAAGCCCTTCAGTTTCAGTACTAATTTATGCGTTTGCGTAGCAATTCCGCTCATACGCTGCATAAAATTGAGCACTGTGCGTTCGGCTGTAAGCAAGGACACGGAACGGCCTTCCACCTCAAAAACAATGTCACCCTTATGGATGGATTCCCCGTCATGCTTAAAAATCGTAATTGTGATGTCAGGGTCAACCTGTCTGAAAACTTCGCGGGCAACATCAACTCCTGCCAATATGCCATCTTCCTTAACCAGCAGCCTGGCCTTGCCCCTGGCAGTTCCCGGAATGGTTGAAAGTGAGGTGTGATCGCCACTGCCGATGTCTTCGCGGAGGGCTTCGGAAATTATCTGGGAGATTGTCACGACGGTTTAGTTATAAACCGCAAAGATAGCAAGCCTGATTCAGAAATCAGTCAGTCTCTATTTCTATCTGCTGGATAAAGAGCTGGCCGCTTACCGGTTTGAACAAAACATATGTCCTGAAAACTTTGCTACCGCTTTTGTATGAGCCAATCATAAACTGCGAACCGCCTGACGAAGAGCCCTGCTGATTCACTGCAAATGATACCGGAGGATTTTTGGTAAAGAAATCTTTCATCACCATTTCGGCCTGTGCTTTGCTGAACGTTCCCTCCTTTTCGGGAAGCGAAATTTCAACCGAACTCGAGAAATATTTCGCAAGTTCTTTTGAATTTCCGTTTCGTATTGCTGTAGCAACGCTTTCGAGGATACCCGCCGGCATTTCCGAAGCATTGGTTTTTGAGGCCGGTATGGCCATCACAAGAACAAATAATATGCTGATTATCTTTTTCATCACTTTGTTTGGATGCAAACAAAAGTACAAAAATCGAACCAAAATACTATTGAAGATTAAAATCGATGCATTGCAACTTCCTATCTTTGATTCCGCAACTGCAAAAAAGCCCAGGACAACATGAACGTTACGATTCTGATGATCGGCAGAACCTCCGACAATTATCTTCTGCAGGGGATAGCTGAATTCACCGGAAGGCTTAAGCACTATCTCAAACTGAACTGGGTTGAATTGCCTGACCTGAAAGAGAGGAAAAGCCTGACAGCACAGCAGGTCAGGGAGAAAGAAACAGAGCTTCTGCTAAAAAAACTCCCCGCCAGGAGTGTTGTGGTTTTACTGGACGAAAGCGGCAGGGAATACACATCCGTTGGATTTGCCGAATTTATTACAAAACAGGCCAATTCAGGAACCAGGGAACTTGTTTTTATTATCGGCGGTGCATATGGCGCTTCCGAAGAACTGAAAAAAAGGGCTGACGCCATGCTTTCGCTGTCGCGCATGACCTTTACCCACCAGCTTATCCGCCTGATATTTGCCGAACAACTTTACCGGGCGATGACTATAACCAGAAATGAACCGTATCATAATGAATGAAGTGAATAACGAATAACGAATAACGAATAACGAATAGTGATCCTGATAGCTATTGGGAATGAATAGCTAAAAGCTAAAAGCCAAAAGCCAAAAGCTAAAAGCTAAAAGCTAAAAGCTAAAAGCTAAAAGCTAAAAGCTAAAAGCCAAAAGCCAAAAGCCAAAAGCTAAAAGCCAAAAGCTAAAAGCCAAAAGCTAAAGACTTACAACTAATTACTGGAAAATAATGGTTTAGAAATCAGCACAATAATCATGAAAGAAATTGTTTTCGCAACAAATAACAAACATAAACTGGAGGAAATCCGCCATATAACCGGGGATCATCTGCTGATCAAAAGCCTGTCGGAGATTGGTTGCTACGACGATATTCCCGAAACCGCCGAAACCCTCGAAGGAAATGCTTTGCTCAAAGCAGCCTTTGTAAGGGAAAGATACAACTATGACTGCTTTGCCGACGACACAGGCCTTGAAGTTGATGCGCTCAACGGGAGGCCGGGCGTTTATTCTGCCCGGTATGCCGGCGAAGGTCACGATTTTGATGCCAACATGGAGAAACTCCTTGAAGAACTCCAGGGCATCGAAAACCGCTCCGCCAGGTTCAGAACTGTGATTGCGCTTATTATTAACGGCAATCAATACCTGTTTGACGGGCATATCAACGGCCACATAATCAGTGAAATGCGGGGTAAAAAAGGGTTTGGCTACGATCCGGTTTTCGTGCCCGACGGCTACAACTTAACATTCGCTGAAATGCCAGCCGAACAGAAAAACCTGATCAGCCACAGGGCCATTGCAACCACAAAACTGGTTGAATTTCTCCTTAAGGAATTTGAGCATTAAAATCTATCTTGCAGTCTGAAGTGCTTCTTCAATAAGGATGCCGAAAAATTCCTTCAGGCTGTATCCAGCAGCCACAGCCTGCCGGGGCACAATGCTGCCATCGGATAATCCCGGTACAGTGTTGACTTCGAGGAACCAGAGTTTCCCTTCAGAAAGGAAATAATCGAACCTCACCACCCCTTTACAGTTGAACTTCTCATATAGAAAGGCAGTTATATGGTTGCAATCAGCAAGTTCATCCGGGGTAATGGGTGCCGGTGTTATTTCATCGGCCATTCCGGAGGTGTACTTAGCCTCATAATCAAAGAAATCCTTCTTTGAAACGATTTCGGTAACCGGGAGAACGATCACACGGCCATTCTGCCTGAAAACCCCGCAAGCCAGCTCTCTGCCCTTAATATACTGCTGCACAAGCACTTCGTCATCTTCTGCAAAAGCATCATCAATGGCCTTCTCGAAACCAGAAATATCATACACTTTCGTCACACCACAGCTTGAACCGGATTTGTTAGGCTTCACGAAACAGGGCAGTCCGACTTTTTGCGCAAGCGCTTCGGCGTTATAGCTTTCAAGGTGCCTGATGAGTATGGTTTCGGCAACGTTCATTCCGTATTGGATTGCCAGGTCGTTACAGAAATATTTGTTAAATGTAACGGCTGAAGTAGTGAGGTCGCACGAGGTGTATGGGACATGCATCATATCAAGGTACCCCTGCAGCCTGCCGTCTTCGCCGGGTGTGCCGTGAATGGCGATAAAGGCACAATCGAAAAATATGCGGTCATCGTGGGCCAGCACACTGAAGGAGTTTTTATCCACCGGAATTCCGGTCTTTTTATCAGGCATATAAATCCATTCACCGGCATGAACCATCACCGGGTACACATTGTAAAGGTCAGGGTCGATATTATTCCTGATAACTGCTGCGCTGGCTACCGAGACTTCGAACTCTCCGGAGTCGCCACCCATCAGCAGGGCAATGTTTTTCTTAGCATTCATGGTATTTTCTTGAATTCGCTGCTTTGCAGTATGCGAGCGCAAATGTAATGACAAATTCCGTCACAGTGGAAGCGGCATAAATTCATATCTTTGCACGAAACAGACAATAAACAGGCGTTTTGGAAGTTAATTAACTACCAGCGGACCAAAGCGCCAAACAAGGAAAGTTTCAGATCCCAGCTATGAATTTTGTCCAGTTTATCACCACCAGGAGCTTTTTAAAACATTTTCTTATTTCGCTGATTATCACCCTGGTAATTGCCTGGATCACGCTGTTGATACTGAAAAAGTACACACGGCATGGTGAAACCACAATGGTGCCCAAATTTACCGGCCTGACATATGACCAGGCAATGCAACTCGAAACCAGTTCCGATTTTGAATTTTTGGTGGTTGATTCGATCTTTGACATGACAAAAAAAGGCGGTACAATCCTCATGCAGGACCCGCCTCCTAATTCGGTGGTTAAGCCCGGACGCATCATCTATATTTCGGTTGTATCTACTGTTCCCGAAAAAGTTAAGATGCCCGATCTGGTGGATCTTTCGCTCAGGCAGGCAAAAGCGCTGCTTGAAACCTACGGACTTCGCCTCGGCGGTGTGGCGGTAGTTCCTGATATTGCTAAAAATATGGTGCTGAGGATGTCGCACGGAGGATCTTCAATAAAACCCGGAACGCCTATCAACAAAGGTTCAACCATCGACCTGGCTGTGGGTTCGGGCGCAGGTACCGGATCGCTGCAAGTGCCGTTTCTTATCGGAAAAACACGGGCCGAAGCCCAGGTTGAACTGCAACGGCTCGGACTGCTTGTTGGCAATGAAGCATTTTCGGACGGCGACAGCCTTGATGCCCGTGTTTACCAGCAAAATCCCGGTTACGCGTATGGCCGCATGATCAATAGTTCATCACGAATAAACCTTACGTACCGTTCGGCATCAGATTTCGATTTTGATACTTACATCCGTGAAATGGTAATTGATACCATTGAAACTGACAGCCTCTCCACCGATTATTAAAACTGACTGATGAAACTGAAATTCACCATATTAATCCTTTTTTCCCTTGCAACTTCACTCGCGGCAAGTTCGCAGGAAGTGATTACCGGGCTGGATTACAATATTGCCGTTAAGAACAAAGCATTGCAGGCCAAAAACCTGAAAAGCACCAGTGCTTACGATACCGTTTATGTTACGCTTCCCTTTTATGATGATTTTTCGACCATTTCAGTATGGCCAATGCCTGAGAAATGGGCTGATAATTACGCTTTTATCAATACTGACTATGCTAAAAATCCGCGGACAACAGGCGTAGCCACACTCGATGCCATTGACGAAAACGGTGCTATATACGCTGACGCCGGTTCCTATCCTTTTGATGCTGATAAACTCACTTCACAGCCAATACGCCTCGATTCGGTGTTCACTCCCGTAAAAAAAGCCATCACCAGGCGCGACTCACTGTATCTTAGCTTTGTGTACCAGCCGCAGGGCTGGGGTGCCATGCCAGCAAAAAAAGATTCACTCATCCTGGAGTTCCACTCGCCAGCAAATTTCGATACCATCATCGGCGAAACCGACACAACCTATATTCCGAGGTGGGACGCTATGTGGGCAACAGGAGGCGGTGTGCAGGTGGATACTTTTGCACTCAACAACCACGGCTACTTCAGACAGGTGCTCATTCCCATTACCGATAGCGCTAAATACTTCAAGAAAGGGTTCCGTTTCCGTTTCCGCAATTACGCAAGCCTGGCAAGCAGTTCGATGCCGGACTGGCAAAGCAATGGCGATCAGTGGAATATTGACCTCGTTTTTCTGAATACCGGCCGTTCGGTAAATGATACTTCAATGAAAGACATTGCCTTTGCCGAAAAGGCGCCTTCGATGCTCCGAAATTACCAGGCAATGCCATACAGGCAATACCGCAAGAACTTCCTCAACGAAATGCAGGATACACTTGATATACGTATCGCCAACATCGACGATGTGCCGCACAACATTTCTTATGGTTACAAAATCCAAAAAGATTCGCAACCACCTTATGAGGAATATGATGCCGGAAACTACTCTATCTACCCATTCGCCGGTTACGGATACTCAAATTATACTCCTTTTGCGCACCCGCCCGTTGAATCATTTTACCCGATTGGAACTGATGACCAGCAGAAAGTGGTTTTCCATACCACTCATTACATCACAACTGACCCAAACCTGCTCATCAAACAAAACGACACGATAAGGTTTTCGCAGCTTTTCAGCAATTACTATGCCTATGATGACGGTACGGCGGAAGCGGGCGTAGGCCTCAACGGTGCGGCCGGATACTATGCCGTTCAGTTTGAACTGAATGTGGAAGATACGCTGCGCGGATTACAACTCTATATTAATCAGACGCTTTCGGGAACCAACAACCAATATATCAATCTCATCGTGTGGAATGATTACCTGGGCGCCCCGGGACAGATTGTGAAACAAATGACTGATGTTGTCCCCCTGAGTTCCGACAGCCTGAATAAATTCCACACTTATTGGTTTGATGGGCCCGTGCTGGTTGACAAAACAGCTTTCCCGGGGCTCATATTTTATGTGGGATGGCAGCAGGGGTCAATCGATAACCTCAACATCGGCCTCGACCGTTACACCGATTCGCATACAAAAAGATTCTTTAACGTTACAGGAAACTGGCAGAACAGTGATGCCCAACATGCCGGCTCACTCATGCTTAGACCGATTGTGGGGCTTGAGAATCCTCTATCGACACCTGAAAACAGACCGGAAAATACTTTCAGCATCTTCCCTAACCCGGTCGCAGGCAGCAGTTTTAGTATAACCCTGCCACCCGGCTGGAACGAAAGTGATAATATCAGCATTGAAATATTTGATGCATCAGGAAGGCTTGTTCAGAAAGGCAACTACACCACGGTGCAGAATTGTGATCATTACACACCCGGCATTTACCTTGTACGACTTGTCAACCGTTCAACCAATAAAATGCTCTCGCAAAGACTTATTGTATCACGCTGAAACACCGTGAATTATTGAGACATGACGGATGAAGCCGACATTCAGGATCTGCAGTCTGATGAGAATGATCTTTATGAACATTTTCGGTTTATAGTCGATAAAGGGCAGGCTTTGCTGCGTATCGACAAGTTCCTGATGGGGCGAATACAGAATGCTTCAAGGAACAAAATTCAGAATGCAGCACACGCCGGTAATATTCTCGTTAATGACTTACCTGTCAAGCCAAATTATAAGGTCAAACCGCTTGATACAATTTCTATCGTACTTGCTTATCCGCCACGCGATACAACCATTCTCCCCGAGGACATCCCTTTAAACGTGGTGTACGAGGATGACGAACTGCTTGTGATCAACAAAGAAGCCGGCATGGTGGTGCATCCCGGGTTTGGCAACTATACCGGCACACTGGTTAACGCACTTGCATACAGGTTTATGAAGGAAGGAATTACAATGGAAGAAGGCCCTTACCTGGTTCACCGGATTGATAAGGACACATCGGGATTGCTGCTGGTTGCAAAGGATGAGTTGTCGCAATCGGTACTGGCACGCGGCTTTTTTGAGCATAAGGTGGACAGGAAATATGTGGCGCTTGTTTGGGGTGATTTCAAAGAAGACCAAGGAACCGTGGAAGGGCATATTGGCCGCAGCCTTCGCGACCGCCTGGTGATGGATGTGTTTCCTGACGGCAAACATGGCAAAGAAGCCATCACACATTACAGGGTAATTAAGCGTTTTCACTATGTAACCCTTATTGAATGCACCCTTGAAACAGGCCGAACTCACCAGATACGGGCACACATGCAGCACATCGGACATCCGCTATTCAGTGATGAGCGCTACGGCGGCGACCAGGTACTCAAGGGAACCACTTTTTCAAAATACAAGCAGTTTGTGAGAAATTGCTTTGAAATACTTCCCAGGCAGGCACTACATGCTAAATCAATCGGATTCAGGCATCCAAAAACGGGTAAGGAGATGTTCTTTGAATCGGAACTTCCTGCTGATATGTCGGCTGTGATCAGCAAATGGGAAGATTATATCAATGCCTATGGCGACAAGCTTGAGAACGAATAAGGTATATCAGTCCTACTAAAAACATTAAGCAGTATTTATAAACTTTTAATCCCGGCAACATGAATACAATTATCAGAAAGTCAGTTATTTATTCTGCATTAGGAGTTATTCTGATAGCAGGATTGGTTTCCTGTACAGGTGAAAAAGGAACAACCTCCTACCCGGTGGCCAAACTCAATCCCGAAAGAATATCGCCTCGTCATTTGCTGCACAAAGTCAACCATGAGAATAGTGATGCGGTGCCTGAAAAAGTTCAAAACCCGAATGCTATTCAGCAGGTTATTGCCAGGATGCAGCCGGCAAATTCCTGTTACCAGGTTTCTTCTGAAACCGGCAGATCACTTGCCCCGCCTGCACATTGCAGCGCCGAAGCCCTTAATGTATACCGGATGGATCAAAGCCTGCTTGCTTCCACCCGCAATGAACCTGAAATTAATTTCAACAATCCAGGTTTGCCCAAAATTTCATACAACACTATCACCCGGGACGATACGACATTTCTTAGTGAAAAAAGAAGTGATAATGAAAATTATATCAGGCAGCGAAAAGATCCAAAAGAAAAGAATGGCTTTGGAATTGTGAGCCTGGTGACAGGTATAGCCAGCCTTCTTTTCCCGTACTTAGCCCCGGTAGCCATTGTTTTCGGTGCCATTGGGCTGAACAAACGTCAGCGCGGCCTGGCTATTGCCGGCATGGTTCTCGGAATTATCACTTTCGTGATTTACGTAGGAGTGATCCTGTTGTTCCTTATCGCGCTGAGTGGCCCAGGTATCTGATAAAAAAACAGGGGTGGAAGTCCCGGACCTTCACCCCTGTTAAAGGAAAAATAGGTGTTAGAATTTCAATGCCACCCCGATATTCAGGTATGAAATACCATAACCCAGTTCGAGCATACCGGCAAAATTATCGCTGAAGAAATAGCGGCCGCCGGCAAACCATGACCAGGTTACTCCACCATAGCTTCCTGCCGTATAACCTGACTGAATCGTACCATACTCCTTATTGGTGCTGATCCAGTATCCAATCAGTAATCCGGTATAGGTATCAAGTTTATCAAGGAAATTATAATGCAGGTAACCCCTTGGTCCAATGATAATGTTGGTATATTTCCATCCATAATAATCGTTCCCCCAGGCATACTCTGATTTGA
>DAONEL010000063.1:0-15818 GCA_035403045.1 Bacteroidales bacterium | reverse complement strand
TCCCGTGCTTTCATTTTGTCATTTTCAAATTTCCGAATTTTCTCATTTTCAAATTTTCAAATTATCAAATTTTCAAATCACCTTTAGCAACCACATCCGCTGCAACATTGAGATACCGATTTTTCGGCATAAACTGTAATACTAAAAATACCTGCTCCAGAACCTTTGAACTCAATGAGTTCAGCAGGTGAAAGGTATTCCAGCATAATCTCATCGGGAATTACAACTTGTTTTTCTTTCTGAACAATAATACTTTTCAAGCCCGCATTTTCAATAACAGCCAGATATTCATCCAGTTGAATCGCCCCGGAAACACACCCTGCATACATCTCCCCGGCACCAATAATTTTTTCCGGCAGATTTCCTTTGAGAACCACATCGGAAACCGACATATGCCCCCCGGGTTTCAGCACCCGAAAAATCTCGCTGAATGCCTTTTTTTTGTCGGGAACCAGGTTTAGCACGCAATTGCTGATGATAACATCGGCTTTGTTGGCAGTTACCGGAAGTTTCTCAATATCTCCAAAGCGGAATTCCACATTATTGTAGCCAAGTTTTTCTGCATTTTCACGGGCTTTTTCAATCATAGCCGGGGTAAAATCAATGCCGATTACCTTTCCTTTTTCTCCCGCCAGGGCTCTCGCAACAAAACAGTCGTTGCCCGCGCCCGATCCCAGGTCAATCACCGTATCGCCTGCCTTGATCTGTGCAAATTCAGTCGGAATACCGCAGCCCAAGCCAAGATCGGCATCAGGATTATATCCTTCGAGCTTATCGTAGCGCTCGCTGAAAATCGTGTAGTCCACATCGCTGCAGCAACCTGTTGAACCGCAACAGGAAGTTACATTTGTCTGCCTGTTTTGGCTTGCTATCTCACCGTATTTCTTTTTAACGACATTTTTTAATTCTTCGTTGTTCATGGTATGAATCTAAAAAGTTGAAAGTGTGTGAATTTGAAAATGGTTGAGTTTATCATTGCCGGATGTTTTCAACGTAAAACTTCCGGAATCCTTCTCTGATTTCGTCCCTCACCCTGCGAAACTCGCTCAGGATATGCCCATCCGTGCCGGTCACCTGCGAAGGATCATCGAAACCCATATGCAGGCGATGTTTTACTTTTCCCGGGAAAACGGGACAAGCCTCATTTGCGTCTTCGCAAACGGTGATCACATAGTCCCATTCGTCATTCAGGTATAATTCGACGGAATCGGAAGTGTGACGGCTGATGTCGATGCCTGTTTCTTTCATTACCTCGATAGCTTTTTCGTTGATTTTTCCCGATGCGTTGGTACCTGCCGAACAAACCGTAAGCGATTTGTCGAACGACTGCAGAAATCCGTGGGCCATCTGGCTGCGGCAACTGTTTCCGGTGCACAGGATAAGGATTCTCATCGTTCCACATATTTAAGTTTGTGAATCTATTTTTCCATCCACAAGGTTAATTTTTACACTTCCATAATTGGCAGCCTGGGGGCTGTGTGTCACCATCAGGATAGTAATACTCAGTTCTTTATTAATCTTCTGCATAAACGCCAGTATCTCGGACGATAAGGAGGGATCAAGGTTACCTGTCGGTTCGTCGGCAAAAACAACAGAAGGTTTATTTACCAAGGCTCTGGCAATAGCGACTCTTTGTTGTTGTCCGGCCGAAAGCTCTCTGGGATAATGACTTAACCTGTTTTCGAGGCCAACCAGCTCAAGAACTGCCGAGGATAACGCCTGCTTTTGTGCTGATGAATATCCGTTCAGGCCCAACGGTATCATTACATTCTGGATTGCCGTCATATAAGGAATGAGAGAAAAATTTTGCATTACAAAACCGACGTTCTCTTTTCTGAACGCAGCCAGCTCTTTATCGCTCGCAGTCGACAAATCTTTCTCCTTGAAAAGTATTTTCCCGGAGGAAGGACGAATCAAACCACTTAATGTTAGCAATAACGTTGTTTTGCCTGACCCTGACGGACCCGTTATGGAAACAAAGGATCCCTTTTCGATTGATAAGGACACATCGTCCAGGGCGCACACGATGCCATCCCTGTGGTCGTATTTTTTAGAAAGATTTTGTACTGATAATATTTTTGTCATACTTCCTGCATATTAGAGTAAGGTTCGAAACGGGCTGCAAACCAAGCCGGGAGCAGAGAGCCCATTAAAGAAATCAGGATTGAGAGTAGTATCGACCAAAGTAAGAGTATGGGAACAGGTACGATGTTAATGCCGGCAACATAAGGTCCCAAAAACCACGCAATCATAACACCGAACAGGTAACCGACTACGCCACCAACGAGTCCCATGAATGTTGCTTTAAGTATGAGTATGTAATAGATGGAGGATTTCGGATAACCAATCATCCGCAAAATACCAATCTCTTTTTTGCGTTCATTTATGTTGGCCCACAAATAATTACCAATAGAAATGCTGCCAACAAAAACAATGATGATCAGCATTATCAAAGAAATCTGATTCATGAGTTGATTGGTTTTTATTTGCGTTGAAACGATTTGACCAATGGTAGTCACCTTGGTATCCGGAAGGATATTGCGAAGTTTACTTAGTAAACCATCGGAAATAGCATTACAGCAACCCATAATTTCGATAGCACTAACCTGATCATGAATACCAAGGATATTCTGCACAGTATGCAGGTGGGCGAAAATTCTGTCATCGTCTATGGTTCCTGTTTCGCTAAGCAATTTAGCTACATGCAGTTGAGTGCTGTCAATAATAATTTTTTCTCCTTCCCTGATGTTTAACCTGGCTGCAGCGTTAGATCCGATGATACAGTCAGCCATACCAAGCGAATCAATTGATTTGCGCTGCAGTTTTTCATCTTTATAACCCAATGTTTCATTTGAAGGGTTCTTACCACAGGCGGCATTCAGTGTGCTGCCAAACAATCCTGAATTCTGCCATATTGGTTTTGACGCCAATTCGTTTTTGGGAAGGATACCTGTAAGTACAAGTTTCTGACCATTGATAGTGATGCGGCGTGTCAGTTTGGGAGACAGATTATCAACTCCGGCCAGATCGGAAGTTACAATGCGTTCTACATACTCTTCCGGGAAAGTGGGAGCATCAATATCGGCAGCATAGTAATTATCGACCCCTGCACCCTGAGGCAATACCAGAATATTAGCCCCGAGATTATCCAGGTTAACAGCCACCGCTTTCTCCGAAACCAATGATATTGACCGGATGGCAACAATTACGCCAATTCCTAATGTTATAGCAAGGATGCCCGAAAACAACTGGGACTTCCGTTGGCCCAATTCAAGCCATACTAATTTCAGCAAGTTCATACAGAAACATTATTTTTTACCACAACCTGCACCTGATCCTGAAGGGCAGCAACTACTCACCACTTTCTTTGAAGATGCAACAAGGTCTTTTGATTGAACAGGAGCACTGAATTCGCCAGTAAATTGACCTTTACCGTTAAATACCATGATATGTGAAGATGTCGCTGACATATCAGGATCTAATAAATCAACAAATTTTGATTCAGTCTTATCGCCAAGGTCAAGATCAATTATAACGCCCCTGCCACCTATAGCCGACAAGGCTTTTTTACATTCAGCGACGGCTGGTGTCTTATCCTTCATAGATTTCTTTGATAAAACAATGAATGCGGCTTTACCTTCGCTAAAAGCTAATAACGCCGTAGCTTGTTTTTTAGTCGGGATGAGTTTTACCAGACTCTCGGGAGTAGCCTTATCAAGAGTGAAACCGCCGCCAACTGCTCCATTCGGGGCAATCACCAAAATGATGGGCACAGGAGCCCCCAACAAGCCATACTTTGTGACAAGGGCAGCATTCGATTTGTCCGATTTATCGAATGTTATTACCTCCGAAGCGGGGAATTTCTTTTGAGCGCTTTGGGCCACTTTCCTGACTTCATTAAGCTTAACATTGCCATTGGTCACCGCCAGAAAAACGACTTTCCCTTTAGCATTAGCCTGGTCGATTTTTTCTTTAGTCTGAGAAAAACATGGTTGCACGATGAAAACCATAACCATGATCATCATCAGCCATCGATTGGTCATTTTCATTTTACGGGTTATTAGTAAATTACTTGGTAGAACAATTAATGACGGTGTTCTTTATGGGTTCAAAAAAAGACTCGAATCTGTTCAGGAATTGTTCAATCTGCCTGGAACAGATACAATAATTTATTTTAAGGCCATCTATTTCGCCGTGTATCAGTCCAATCCGTTTTAATTCTTTCAGGTGTTGCGATACAGTAGTCCGGCTGAGCGGGAGCTGATCAGAAATGTCGCCTGAAATGCAGGTTTTTGTTTCAGCCAGATATTTTAAAATCGCAAGGCGCGCAGGATGAGAAATCACCTTTGCAAAATCAGCCAGATCCTGAAGGTCCTGATCGAAAACTTCTTTCTTAATCATAGGTATTGTTATATGTCGCAAACATACGACATTATTTTGAAATCAAAGTTTATCAGGAAAAATTTTTCTCATACCGATTTAAACTTTCATCTGCAGTTTAATTTCACGGCTAAATCATTATTCTTCTTTCAGTTAATCATCATTGTTAAATTCCCTTACAACGAATGAACTGAAACATCCCATTAATTTGAGAATGCCTGCAATAGTATTCCGGTAATTCCGCCGAATACGAAAAAGCCAATAGATTTTACCTGCATTATGGCAGATTTATAAGGCTAAATATTCCGTGAAACTTAATTGGTTTTTACTTCGAACAAGAGCAGCCACAGCCGCAACCCAATGGAATGACACCTTCAACAGGATAGCCGGATTGTTTCCACTTGACAATTCCCCCGTCTAGATTTGCAACATCATGGAATCCATACCGGTTAAATAAATTTACAATTTTTGTGCTTCTTACACCATCCTCGCAAACAACGATTAAAGGTTTATTGTCAGGAACATTTTGGATATGTTCCATGATGGAGGAGAGTGGAAAGAAGAAAACATTATTCAGAGGTATTGATTCAAGCGTGTATTCATCTCTCTCGCGTACATCAACCATGATGGCTGTTTCGTTTTGCATTTCTGCAAAGGCATTCTGAGGTGTAATGTGCCGCACACCTTCAATGTTAAATTCCTGATATATTGGATTATACGATGTGATCATAGTTTACGGATAATTTACTTTACTCCTTTGCTTTTTAGCACTTTTATCAACTCTTCCTCAGAGAAAAACCCTTCGTGACGAAAGAATTCTTTTCCATCTTCATCTAAAAACACTTGAGCGGGTATAGCTTTAATACCATACTTGTCGCCGAAAGGTTCCCCTTCTTTGGTCCATACATCGTGAGACACCACTTTTACCTGGTCACCGTACTTCTCTTCGATGGATTTCATGACAGGTTGCATTTTCCTGCAAGGTACACAACGGACCGAACCCAATTCAATGAAGGTGACTTTATAAGTTTGAACGATCTTATGGGTATCCGAAACAACCTGATTGCTCATATTTTGAACCGACAAACGTGTCGGCGGTTCTGGTCGGGGCAGCGGATCGTTCCCGGCTTTATTCATGCAACTCATCAACATTATTGTAGCCGATAAGCCAGCAAAAAGTATAAAAATGCGCGCTGAATTTATCATAGTTTATGTGCTCTTTATTTTTGATGGAACTAACTCCTAAAGCGTCAGCTTTAATCAGTCCACCCTGGCTCCGGATGATTCATTAAAAAAGGGATTATCTGCATGATATCATCCTCAATCTCTTATTCTCCGCCACAGCTACAGCCACGAAACGTTTTTCCGGAACAGGAATCCGGAGATATGCAGCTAATCGCTTTTACAATCGCGCTGGCTACTTCATCTACCATCTGAAAATGTTCGGGTTCAAGATCTTCATTCCTCACGGTTTTCGTGTTTAGCGCATTTTCATTCCCTATGATTTTCGATACATCTATTGAACCGCTGATTTTACCGCTGTATTTTTCAGTACTTCGTTTAGCGCAAAGCTTATCGCAGCCGTCAACCGATATTGTCGGAAACACTTTTGCAAAGTTTCTTTCTTCTTCGCCACCTGCCAGGTACAACGGCAGACACAGTGTTACCGTTCCGACCATTTTAAGTTCCTCAAGGACTTTTCGGGTGGCCAGCCTCGAAATTGTACCGCCGAGGCACTCCTCGCCGCTGCATGATAACAGACCTACTTTCAGTTCAGACATTGATGCTCCTCCTTAACTAATTTCATTTATCTTTTTCGCGATCTTCACAGCAATTTCATTGATTACTTCTTTTCCGTCGGCATCTAGCTGTGTGGGTGTACCGAACTGTTTACCTTTATGTTCTTTCACTGTATCCAGCACTTTTATAGCTTCTTTTACTATACCTCCGGTGATCAGGACGTTTTTTGAAGCACACATTTTCGGACAACCGTCAACGGTAATGCAATCGCAGCCTTCAATTTTTTCCTTTGCTTCTTTATCACCGGTTACAATGTAGGCAAGGCACACCGTTTCCGATTTATCCGGACATAATTCATGGACAGTTTTCAATACCGCCTCTCTTGCCATCAATCCGAACACCTTACCAATGCCACTGCAAGGAATAACTTTCACTTTCGTATTCATTTAACCCTCCACCTTTTTTTTCATTAATTCAAAATACTTATCGAATCCGATTAAAAGTTCTTTATCGCTTTCAAAATCAGTCAGTTCAAGTTCGGCAATCCAACCCGATTCATAGGGATTCTCGTTGATAAGTTCAGGCTTTTGTACAAGCATTTCATTTATAGAAACGACCATACCGCTTACCGGTGAAATAATATCTACCAGAGCCTTTGACGATTCAATCTCACCTGCTGCATCGAACTGGCTGATTATTGCCCCAATTTCAGGCGGTATAAAATATAAGATATCGGAAAGATTTTGTTGAACGAAATCCGTAACGCCGATTCTGGCGCGATTCCCGATCACATAAGCCCAGCAATCATTTTCGTTGAAGTAAACAGAAGTATTTCTCGGAACCCTGAAGATAAACTTGTCCTTTTGAAAGGTCTCATATTCGAATTCAAATGAAAAACCGGATTCCTCGGAAACTCCGGCAGCCATGCCTCCGGCATCACTAAAACCGTCAACTATAATTTCAACCAGAGAATTATCATCTTCCAGAAGCCTGAGATTATCCTTTAATTCGATATGATGCCTTTTAGCTTCTTCGGTTACTGTTATTTTCCTGAATATCCTGTAGTTTTTTTCCGCAGCGATCTTACTTGCACAGCGGGTAGCACACCCATCTATGACCAACAGCGGATGTTCATCGGTTATTTTTCTGTATTTGGCATCAGCAATTTTGGAAAAGACG
Source organism: Bacteroidales bacterium (assembly GCA_035403045.1). GTDB lineage: Bacteria > Bacteroidota > Bacteroidia > Bacteroidales > UBA4417 > UBA4417. The sequence continues at coordinate 8,519 of DAONEL010000063.1, read as the reverse complement.
GGACAAATGATCGTATTCTTACCGCTTTCACATAATTTCACTGCTATTTCCCCTGAAATTACTCCTGCGCATTTATCCAATCCATTGCACGGAAGTATGGCATAATTTTCAACCATTGTTCCCCTCCTTTCTCATTTCCTTAATCTTTTGTGTCGTCGCATTTTTGTCGGGAAAGGTAATTGCATCGGGGCCGCAGGTCTTGGAGCATGCCCTGCAAAAAACAACGCAGTTATTAGGATTCCTGACGATCAACCTGATTTCATCATTTTCATTGACCTCAAAAACCTTATGGGGACAAAATTTCACGCATTCCATGCAAAAATTGCATTTACCGTAATCGATAGCAGGTTTCCAATCGATCTTATCACGTTCAACTCCCATAAATGTAGTTTCGCTCATTTCTGTACCTCCAGTTTTTCAAGTGCTGCACTCACTTTTTCAACTGCCTGATCGGTCGTCATCTCGCGTATATCAATAGCTGTTAAATCTTTATTTATATCAAGACCGGCTTCTGCAAAAGCGTCTTTGAACATCTTACGCTGCATATTGAGGGCGCAAGCCCCGATGACGACTTTCCGGTGAGCTTTAAGATAATCATTCAAAAAACGATCTCCATCTTCCTCGCAAAGCTGCGGATGGATAAATCCATACTCAACAGGCAATTCGATTCTCACCCTGTTAATAAAGTCCCATATATCCATTTGTGAGAATCCGGGACATTTTCCTGTGCATACGCACATAATAAAACCAGGCTTTTCCTTTTCTGATTCTGACATGATTAATTTTTTAAGCAGTCCGTTTTATTCAATTTATTGTTTTTCAAAGCACCTGAGTTTTGCCAGAGCATTTTTACCGCGAAAAACTGAGGTTGTTTTTCTCACTCAGCGACTAATTCTTTAATCAGATCCATCGGGATTATGATTTCATCAGGAACTTGATTTCAAGACAATTTGATTTGCATTAAAGTCCAAATGGATATCTCCGCTTTTCCCCCTATTCTGATGTTGAGGCAGCATGCTTCAGCATCCTGAAAATCTCGTTTTCATCACCAGGGACATACATCGTTTTCTGCCAGATTATGTTACCTTTCCCGTCGCAGATGAAGGTTGACGGTATCAGATTCACATTCATGGCTCGCTTCAGGTCGGAGTTGGGATCGAGAAGGATTTCGAACTCGTATCCCTGCCCGTTTGCATAAGGTAAAGCCTGGGCGGATGTTCGGGCATCATCGACAGAAACAGCATATAAAACAACTCCGGTTTCGTCCTGCCAATCCTCATAAACCTCGGAGATGGCATCAAGTTCCTGCAGCGGCGGTTTACAACAGGTTTTCCAGAAACAAATGATAAATGGCTTGCCGAAATTTGAGATTGATGAAGCATCAATTGAGTTCCCCTTTGCATCTTTTATTTTTACGGATGGTATACGTTTCAACAGCCCTTCTGATTCCTGAGAAAATGCATGTGATCCGATAAATATCCATAATATGCTGATGAGGAGTATCACATTCTTTTTCATCTGTAAGGGTATTAAAGTTTCTCTTTGATTAATTATTTAGTATTTCGTAAAAATACGAAACGTATTTATGGTATTGCATTTAGCTTAGCATTTTTTCTTAAAGAATTTTATTGCTATTAAGCTGTTTCAGAATTTCAGCCTGCAGAAGCTTTTCATATTTTTTAGGCTCAGGATAGGCGTACTGAAATGCTGATGTGGAAAAATCGGTCTTAATTTCCTTATTCCCTTGTTTTTTTAGAATCAGTAATGTTGGGAAAACGATTTCATACTTTTCAACAAGTGATTCGTTCTTTTTTTCTTTCAGGTCGAGTGAAGCAAACGTTATCACACCTTTTTCCATTTCCGCTCTGAAGTATTTTTCAAGAGTGGATTTTGTTTGGTTTTCAGTTGCAACACACGACGGGCAACGGTTGGGTGCATGGAAATAGACCACCTCAATTTTAATCTCTGCTTCCGATGCCACATTAGTTTGAGCATCAGAAATGGCAGGAAATGCCATTGCTGCAAAAATCAGCATGATCAAGGATGAATGAATATTAATCAACAATGATTTCATATCATGTGCTTTACATCAAAGGGAGATTCTGCGGGTTAGTTTTATGCCGGCTTTAAAAGAGTTTGCAAGTTGTATACCATTAAAGTACTTGTAAACAGGTATATCGGCATATAGATTTACGATCCAGTTTTCGGCAAAAGCTGACTCGATATACGGAGACAGGGAGATGACCCTGTAGCCTGATGCTTCCACTACCTGACCTGCTTCACGGGTGGCATGGCTGCGCATTTCGCCCTGAAGTTGCAGAGCGGGAGTAAACAACTTATGGACAGGATGAACAACTGCCAGTGACAGGTTATACAGGTTACCGTATTGGTAGTAAAAGTTTCTGGAATCGATGAGCTGAGGGAATTCGGCAGACAACACTGCGAACAATCTCCATTTGTCATTGCTTAGCGTTTTTGCCGCTGATATTCCCGCGAGATAAACGAGGCTGCCGGAGGATGGCTGGATGGTTAAAGGAAGTTTGACGCCGTCTTTTTCCTGATCGAATACTCCGACAGGGAGCCTCACCCCGGCTGAACCATTCAGCTCAAGGTGATGTTTCAGATTTTTAAGGAACCGATAACGCACACTGATGGCTGCATCGCCGAGGCCTTTCCCACGATCGGCAGGATAAGGATCCGGATTTTCCTGTACCTTACTGATATAATAACCCGTTTCGGTTTGTACGGTAAAACGTTGCGATATCCCAAAGGATGCTCTCAAGTCGATAAACGAAAAGCTCGCAGGTGTTTTCAAATTCATCGCAGATACCTGGTCACCCGAAAAGTACTTTCCGGAGTAACCATATTTAAACGATGAAGAAATAAGCAACGACCTTGCTTTAAGCGAAGTCTGATCGCTGAAAGCATAAGAAGATGGATTGCCGGCGCTGCAGCATTGTGCTGATGATACCGACGGTATTGCAAATACGAAAAAAGCGGCAACGATAGTACGGTATTTCATCATTTCGGAAAGTAATATGAGGTTATTCTGATATTAAGAGAGGCCGATACACTGCTCGAATCATTAAAAACCCTGCATGTTATGGTATTAAGGCCCACACAACACTCGCCAGCCATGTAACGCACTGTATCGCCGCTGCCATGAATGGTGCCGTGGTTGCAGGACCACTCATAATCCAGGTTTTGCCCTTTGGCCGTCATAACAACAGTAGCCGTATCCATCCAGGCTTTAAGCACGGTATCATTGGCAGTGAAACTGATGATTTTAATATCGCCGTTATCCAACTGATTTTCATCTTCCTTTGAGCAGGAAACAAGACCTGCTATGGATAATACTGAAGCAACTATTAACGGAATCAGGATGTTTGACCACTTCATTTTAAAGTAATTAGGTTAGGTTGTTCTTGATCTCATAGTACAGGGACATTGTCCGGTCATCGACTCGGCACTCTGCTTCATCGGCAACCCGTCGCGTTCCCATTCGGCAATTCCGCCGGCAAGATTGGCTACTTTCGGGAACCCGGCATCAAGCAGTTTACGGACGGCTTCTTTGCTGTGAATCCCCGTGCAGTCGGCTACGATCAGCGACCGGTCGGCGGGGAGCGTTTTCGCCAGGCTGTCAAATTCCGAAAAAGGGCAGAAAATTTTTCCGGGAGCATTAAAATCCTTGATCGCAATCTCATACTCTTCGCGCACATCAACCAGCAATGCTCCATTATCAATACATTGTAAGGCCTGCTTGCCCGTCAGGTTAAGGATGCCGGCTATTTCGAACCCTGAATTGCAAAAGAATTCTTTCATGGTTATGAGAAATATATCCAGATGAAGTAAAACCCCGTAAGGATAAAGATTACCGCCACAATCCTGCGGAACCAGATTTCAAAAGATTTAATCTTATGGTAGGTTTTGCCTACGGTTCCCACGCTGAAGGCCAGCAGATACGCCAGCAATACTACCGGAAGCCCGGTAGCCACGGCAAATACCGGGAATAACGCCATCCCCGTCGGCTGTGCCAGCGCCATCGGAACAAGCATTCCGAAGTAAAGCACGCCGCTGTATGGGCAGAAAGCAAGGGCAAAAATCAGGCCCAGCAACAACGATCCCCAACCGTTACCAAGTCTTACCTTGTCGGCAAACCTTTGCATCAGGTTTCCCGATGACCCGGGAAGTTTGATAAAGTCGAGCATCAGGATGCCAATGACAATCAGCAACGGGCCTATCCATTTTTCACCGTTGGCCTGGATGGTGCGGCTTACATGAAATTTGCTGGCCCCCATAAAGAGGATCGCCCCGATCAGGGTATAAGTCAGTGCCCTGCCGAGGGTGTAATAAAGTCCATTGACAAAGACCGTCCGCCGGTTTTCAACATCTTTGCTGATGTACGCCAGGGCAGTGATATTGGTAGCTAACGGGCAGGGACTGATGGCTGTCATCAAACCCAGCAGGAAAGCGGTGAGCAGTGGAAAAGTGCTTTGGTCGATTAGGTTTTGCAGGAACTCCATTTTTCTAATTTGAAAATGTGACAATTTGAAGATTTGAAAATTGAAACATCACCAAATTATTTCAGGTTTTTCTCGATTTCGGCTTTGAGTCCGGCAATAAACATTTCAGGCTTGTTGCGCGAATAGCTAAAGGCGAAGTTTGTAAAATCGGTGGTTTTTTCCTTTTTCCCGGTAACCTTCGTAAGGAATAGCGATGAGCCGTCAGCTTCGTATTTTTCAACCATCTGCTCATTCTTCTCTTCGGAAACATCCAGCGAAACGAAAGTGATTTCGCCCGATTTAAACTGCTTCGAAAAATAGGTGTTCAGGGTTTTAAGGGTATTTTCCTCGATGGAAAGACAGGTAGGACAACGATGTTCAGCGTGGAAATAGACGATCTTCAGCTTAGCCGTTTTCTGGGCAAACAATGACCCGGTAGCAATCATCAGAATGGCAAGGATGAGTATTCTTTTCATGACTTAAAAGTTGGAGGTTATTTTTTTGTTAAAATTTCCTTTATTTCGCTTACCGATGGCACCCTTCCGTACAGGACCACTTTTTCGTCCACGACCAGCGCAGGGGTGCGCATTATGCCGTAGCTCATTATTTTCACGATATCTTCTTCTTTAACCACTGTTGCATCAATATCCAGTTCTGCAACGGCTTCACGGGTCGCTTTTTCCAGGTTACGGCAATTTGCGCAACCGGTTCCCAAAATTTTTATTTCCATATTTCGCGTTTTTAAGATTAAAAGATCAGGTTAAAAAGAAATCCTACAGCCAGGATTCCTGAAGCCACTACCCCGATAAAAGTCAGGATCAACGGCATCTTAAGTACTTTTCGAAGGATGATCATCTCCGGTAATGACAAGCCTATGACCGCCATCATGAATGCAAGTGATGTGCCAAGCGCAGCACCCTTTTCGAGCAAGGCTGAAACAATGGGGATAATGCCTGCAGCATTGGAATACAGCGGAATGCCGATCAGGACGGAAAGCGGGACGGAATACCAGGCCGATTTGCCCATGAAGGATGCCATAAAGTCCTGGGGAACATATCCATGAACCCCCGCCCCTACCGCTATCCCGATGATCACATATATCCAGACCTTCCCGACAATTTCCTTTACTGCAGAAAGGCCCATGTTGATGCGGGCGGGAAAAGTAAGTTTTTCGTCTTCGGGATGACTTCCTGCTTTCATTTGATATACCCAGCCTTCGACCCATTTTTCAAGATGAAGCCGGCCGATAATCCAGCCCGCCGTTATGGCTATCAGCAATCCCGTTAATATGTATATAAGGGCGACCTTCCATCCGAACAATCCAAACAGCAACACCACCGCCACTTCGTTGATCATAGGCGCCGCTATCAGAAATGAGAATGTAACGCCCAGCGGAATCCCCGTTTCAACGAAACCCAGAAATAAAGGGATTGCGGAACATGAGCAGAAAGGCGTTACGATGCCGAGCATCGCTGCCAGCACATTGCCCGAAAAAAGCGACCTGCCTTCCAGCGCTTTTCGCGTGCGTTCGGGCGTAAAATAGGATCGTATGATGCCTACGATGAAGATGATAAGGGTGAGCAACAGTAACACCTTCGGCACCTCGAATACGAAAAACCGCAGCGAATCGGCGAAATGGTCCCCTTTCTCCAAATTCATGATCCCATAAACGAGCTTGTCCGAGATCGGGGCCAGGTTCCTGTATAAGAGGTACCATGCCGGCAGCAAAAGCCACAGCAGGTTCCTGCTGAATCCGGGCAAGGACAAGGAAAGTCGTTTTTCAGCCATTGCAGGATTTTGTCAACACGGGTTTTTCGATGAGGAAAGCATTGAAAAGCTGCTTTGCAAGCTCCCAGTTCTCTTTATTGATGCAGTATTTAATACGGGGCGGATTGATCTCGCCCTGTATCAGCCCCGAGTCTTTGAGCTCTTTCAGGTGCTGCGAAAGCGTGGAAAGCGCAATCGGAAACTCTTCGGCAATGTTTCCGCTGTAACAGCAACTCTGCTTCAAAAGAATCTCAAGTATTTTAACACGCGCAGGATGCCCCATGGCTTTGGCAAATCTCGCCAGCTTCACATGGTTATCGTCATAGGTTACTTCCATCATTCTATTTTGTATTTCGCAAAAATACGAAATATCTGATTTGATATACCAAAACGATTTTTTTTTGACTAACCGACATTGCCGTCAGCAAAGCTTATGAATGGCTTGAGAGCCTATATATTACCATAAACGACGTGGTAACATTCCGGCCCATTCGCAGGTACCAGTCGATGGTGGTTTCGTCACCATTGCTGGTAAAAGGAAACGCCTATACAATTTACAAAGGCGGAAGCACGACCGGCGCTGATGATGGAGGTAACTATACCGGCGGCGCCTATACTCCCGGAACGCTGGTAAAAGCATTTACCGTAACAGGCGCAGTTACCAGCCTGTCGAACCTTTAAAACAGCCGGGAAATTAGTTGAACCATTGCATGTTGTAAAATCGGCGCCCTGGCAAACCATAATTCGTTAAGACAGATTCCGGGATCCGTTTCTTTCGTCAGGAAAAGGTTGATCAAGCCGTCTCAGGCTAAATGTTCCAGGAGTATCTTCAGTCCGATGAGAACGAGCATGAGCCCGCCAACAATTTCCATTCTCTTTCCCAGCCTTGCGCCGACTTTCCTGCCGAAGAATATTCCCAGCAACGAAACGACAAAGGTAACCAGTCCGATCATGAGTGTGGAAACCACGATTCTGAACTCCAGGAAGGCAAAACTCACCCCTACGACCAGCGCGTCGATGCTGGTGGCAATTGCCATCAGTATGCATACTTTGAGGTCCAGCGGGTTAAAATTGCGTTCTTCCGTTCCGTTGACCAGGCTTTCATAGATCATTTTACCGCCCAGGATCACCAGAAGGATAAAGGCGATCCAGTGATCGTAATCCTTTATCAGTTCCGAAAACCCCTTTCCGGCCAGCCACCCTGCCACCGGCATCAGCGCCTGGAAAAAGGCAAGTATGCCGGCTATGCGAACGGCATTCCTTAAGTTTATCTTCGGCAACGCCAGCCCGCTCGATATGGAAACGGCAAACGTATCGAACGACAAACTGACGGCAATCAAAAATATTGTGAATAATTCCATACAAAAGATGTTGGTGCAAAAGTAAAGAATCATTTCCGGATAACCCTTCCGGAAATAATCCCGGCGGTCAGGAAAGCGTATACCGCTAATTATAAAATGGCTGCCCCGGAGGGATGAAATTGCGGGAATTTTCATTATCTTTATATGACAGAAAAACTATTATTCAACCAATATCTAGTCTTATGAAAGCCAACATTGGAAAATCCGACAAACTTATCCGGCTGTTGCTCGCCCTGATTGGCGTATTGCTCTACGTCTTCAACGTGGTTTCAGGCACTTTCGGCATCGTGATCCTGGTTATTGCCGCCTTGCTGATTTTTACCTCTCTCATAAACTATTGCCCGCTGTACACGCTGTTCGGTATCAATACCTGTAAAAAGGAGAAATGAAACAGCCATGATCGCTTCCGGCGGCAATCCGTAACGTGCGGGCCTGATGCTGTATGTTACCTGACTCAAAACTGGAGGGTGATGTTATCAGGCAGTATCAGGACATAAACCGGCCATAAAATCCTGTTGCCGGAAAACTGATTCATTGTCCTCATTCAGGAATGGGTCTGCATCAGTCTGATCTATGATAAAACTATATTATTTGCATATCTTCTGTATATCTTCCGTATATTTTATGATATAAGCGTTGATAAATGCTATAAAGAAGATACCTTATAGCCGCTGGGATTCGAAGAATAAATGGTGGACCATACCGTACTCGGTCCAGTTTACGGAGCAGCTTACGGAAGTTTGTAAAAGTCAGGGACTGATCATCTCGTTTGAAGAGGAACTTTCTGATATCACGGAAGTAAAGAGGATATCCAGGTATGATATACCTAATTACCGTGAAGTGCCTGAAGAGTACATCCTGAAGATAAAAGAGTTACGGTACAGCAATA